>CAYQWD010000116.1:0-7638 GCA_964420955.1 uncultured Paludibacter sp.
TTTGTTCCTCTATCACACGATTTCCGGTGAAATAGGTAAAGAGATAGGCATCGTACTTCTGATTCTTCTGTGCCTGTGTGGGCATCCAAAAAGTAAAACCAAACACAAGAACACTGATAAATTTAAAAAATTGCAGATGTTTCATTTTTTGTAAGTTGTAAGTAGTTTATTGTAATTTGACTTTTATTGCTTTTCCTGAATATTTAACAGACCGGTTCAACTTTTCAGCATGTTTATCGCCGTTTCCTGTTTTATTATCAACAAGCACAATATTAAAGGTTCTTGATTTTATCATTCCTGTAAATTCTCCTTTTCTATCGCCAACAATTAGCGTGTTTTCTTTATCGTTCCATGAAAAATCAATTGTTGAAAATTTGCCTTTTTCATAATTATAATTATCGAATTCGTCTTCGTAAAGTTCAAATTTGCCATCGGCGCCTCTATAAATGCGAATTTCGAGTTTATCCCACTTTTTTTCTGTCGAATATTGAACAGCAGGTCCAAATGGTAATATTGAACCGGCTTTTATAAATAAAGGTACGATGTCAATAGGTGAAGATTTTTGTATTTTTTGTCCTCCCTGTAACTTTTCACCTGTCCAGAAATCGTACCACCCTTTACCTTCGGGCAAATATACTTCACGACTTTTTACTTCGGAATAGTTTTCCGTTTCTTTTCCTTCAATTTTGTTCACATACATCGACTTTAATACAGGCGCAACCATTAAAGCCGAACCAAACATATACTGATCGGTAATATCATATACATTATGGTCGTTTATAAATTCCATGACTAATGGACGCATAAAAGATCCGGCGTTAGTGCTCACCTGCCATGATGTTGAATAAATATATGGCAACAATTTATATCTGAGCTGAATGTATTTTTCAATTACATCGAAAGTTTGTTCGCCGCGCTTGCCAAACTGGTAAATTTCTCGGGGCGCATCCGTTCCGTGGGAGCGCATCATGGGTGTAAAAGTGCCGAATTGCAGCCATCGCATATACAATTCATGATAAGATTTCAGTTTAAGGGCATTTCCACCATTGTATCGCCAGAGAAAAAAGCCTCCAATATCGGCATTCCAGTAAGGTAAACCGCTCATCGAAAAGTTTAACGCTGCAGGAACCTGATTTTGCAGTGTTTCCCATGTTGCAACCACATCGCCCGACCATGAATTGGCGCCGTAACGTTGCTGACCTGCAAAAGCTGAGCGCGTAAGTATAAATACACGTTTTTCAGAAGTAGTTTTACGCTGATTTTCGTAAACGCCTTTAATGTGTTGGAGCGGAAATGCATTGATTACCGAATTGTATGAGCCAAGATAAGTTGGTTGATCGAAATCGGCAGGTTTTACATTGATATGATCAGGTTCGGTAGAATCGAGCCACCAAGCGTCAATATTTTTCGAGAAAACACCTTTGTTCAGATAATCCCAATAAATATCGCGTGCTTCAGGATTGTAAACATCATAAGGTGTAGTACCCGATTTAGGAGGCCATGTATCGAATTTTATCAGCATATTTTTATCTTTAAACTCTTTATACTGATTAGTTAACGGACCAAAACCGGGCCATGCCACAATCATTAGTTTTCCGTTCATTTTATGAATGCTATCGACCAAAGCTTCAGGACGCGGAAATGCCGTTTTATCAAACTGCATGGCATTCCAGTTGGAATCTTTGCCCCAGTACTGCCAATCCTGAATAATACCGTCAATCGGTACTTTTAATGCACGGTACTTTTTTAAAACTTCAAGTGTTTCAAACTGATTTTTATATCTTTCGCGCGATTGTAAATATCCAAAACCCCAAAGAGGCAACATGGGAACGTTTCCGGTAAGTTCACGCATTTGCTTTACAACTCCTTCGGGATTTCCACCATAAATGAAATAGTAATCAGATAAGTCGCCTAACGATTCGAGTGATAATTCCTGAGCATTATCGTTGAAAGTTACCGGTGCATAATTGTCCCAAAAAACGCCATAACCTTTAGATGATTGAAAAAATGGAATGGTAATTTTCGTATTTTCGTTTTTCAGCACAAATCGTTGTCCACGTTGGTTAAGTTTGCCGTTCTGTATTTGCCCCAATCCGTAAATAGCTTCATTTTTTTCGGGCATAAATGCCTGGCGAACTGTGTAAGAATTTTTCTTTACATCCATAGTTGGTGAAAATTGCGTTCCATAATCTTTTTCAGTAAAAAGCATTTTTCCCGATTTATCGAGAAAAGTAACTTTACCTGTCAAAGTATTGTACTGAACATTCAGTTTATCACTTTCGATTTCTATATTTAATCCCTTTTCGGAGTACAAAAGGTTACATTTCTCAGCCGATTTAATTACTGACAAACTGATTTTATTTAATTTTTCACCTTCGGGATATTTTACAATACGCACAATTTGAGGGCTGTAAAAAGTAATTTTCACATTCATTCCCTGTGTGTTACTCTTCAGTCCATTATCAGTTTTCGTAAAACCGGCAGCGATACCGAAATGAAAAACTGAAAAAATAATTACAATTAAAATGCTGATTTTTTTCATAAACTTAGTTTTAGCTCATTTAACATTCAATAAGTGCTTTGCAAAATTAAAATTTTAACTTTCATTGCGGGTAAACAAATCGTTCAATAAAGAAGATTAATTCTCAACGACACAATGGGAAAGCAATTCAGAGAAAACTATACAATCCGTTTAAACTTAAAAAAAAGTCGCAAGTTTTTCAAAAAGGCAATTATTTACTTATTTGCATTTATTTTCATCCACAAAAATATAAAATAGCATTAAATTTGTGCTGTATTGTTTTTAAAAACGATAAAAAATTAAAATCATGAAACCGATACACAAGTCTTTGTTGGTTTTTTCAGTATTACTAATCAACATACCCTTTTTAACAGCTCAGCAAAAATGGCTTGAAATATTGAAAACGGATAATTCCACTAAAAATATTGAACTTATCATGCTGAAAAAACTCACTTTTTCGAACACTGATTTAATAGTGAACTATTTTGCCGGTGGCGAAGAGGCACTTCCGCGAAATGAAATAAGAAAAATTTCGTTCAAAAATGCAACAGGTGTTCAAAACTTGGTGGAGCAAGGCAGGTTCGGAATTTATCCAAATCCTTCTTCTGAATTTATACAGTTACACAATATACCGGATGAACTTTATACAGTAACAATTTTTTCGATTGCAGGCAATCAGATAAAAACACTCCAAAACATAACGATACAAATGCCGATTGATATAAAAAATTTTCGCAAGGGATTGTACATTATCAGAGCCAATAATTTTGTAACCAAATTTACCAAAGAATGAAAAAAACGCTATTGACACTTGTAATTTCATTACATTTCATTTTTCTGAACGCACAGGAAACAGTTAACATTTTCAGGTCGAATTTATATGTTTCAAACCTTAAAACTACAAATATCGACAGCATTAAATTTGGAAGCAATCATTCAAAATTTGAGCTATTTAAAAATGCATCAATCTTTGAAAATTATGATATTGTAAACATCGATAGTATTACTTTTTCAAATGGAATTCCAAACGGACTTCCTGTGCTTAACAATCCCCAAGTTTCAAGAATTTTAAATTCTACTGCAGTTTGCAGTTTTACTGTAAATTCAACAGGTGGAACTTCAGTTATAGAAAAAGGCATCTGTTGGAGTTTAAACGAAAATCCAACCGTAAATAATAATAAAGTTGTATCAACATCATTATTGGCGGCATCAGAAATTAATTTAACCGGGCTTACACCACAAACAAGCTATTTTGTTCGTGCTTATGCTATCAACAGCGCAGGAATAAATTACAGCAATCAGATACAGTTTACTACTAATAATTTTACAGTTCCAACAGTTAAAACACTTTCTGCCAACTACAATGCATCAACCAATAAAATAAACTGTGTTGTAAACATTTCAGCCAATGGCGGATGTTCTTTGACTGAAAGAGGAATTTGCTGGTCAACGAAACCAAATCCGACCATTGCCGATTCAAAATTTTCGAGCGGAATTACCGTTGGTCAGTTTTATGGTTTAATTTCAGATGTGAATATCAACAATAAATATTATATCAGAGGTTTTGCTACCAACTGTATTGGAACTGCTTATGGAGAAGAATTAACAGTACAGGTGCTTATGGGTAATATTACCTACTCGATACAGGCTGGACTTGAAACATCACAACCAGCTAACTACAAACTGATAAAACAGGCCATGGACAGCGCTTGCTGGTATTACAACCGCTATACAAATTTTCGGGGTAATATCTATGTCTATTACAACGAAGGAATCCCTACAGCTCAGGCTTCGTTTCGCGGTTCGATTGGATTCGGTCCAAACACCACATATATGTGGGTTGGAACAGCCATGCACGAGATTGCTCATTTTGTAGGTTCGGGCACAACATGGCAATGGCAAAGTAAACTTTCTAATGGAGTTTGGACAGGAGCCGTTGCTTCTGCGCTTTTAAAATCATGGACAGGCGAAGTATTGAAAGGCGATAACAATTCGAATCCAATACATTTCTGGCCTTATGGTATCAATTACAGATCAGAAATCACAAATCTTGGAAGCATTGCCAACCAACAACTGGCGTTAATGAGGCATTGTTTGCTCGTGAAAGCAATGGTTGTGGACGACGCAGGCATTTCAAACTCATGGTAAAAAATCAAAAAAAATTGAAATTAAAAACATTTTGAAAATTGTTTATCAGTACGCGACCAAAAAACAGAACGTACTCCCAAGCATCGGGAGTACGTTCTATTTTTTGCAATGTCAAATATATATATATGAATTTACTTCATGAACTAAGAAATTATTTATAATTTCAAACAGTACAGATTTTCAACTTGCTTGTAATAAATTTTGAAAACTTGATGACAAAGCAGAAGACTTGAATTTCAGACAGTTGATAGTTGTTTTAAAAAAAACTTAAATCTAAAATCTAAATATCTAATCATTTTATTGATAAGTATTTTGTGTATTCACATTAACTCTTTCAATCGTTCAAATCCGCATCTTTTTACTGCCGATTTACTAAAAACACTATTAAACTCAACCTTTGTAAGATTATTCCATTTTTCTTTCGTCCACAGGGTTATTTCTTTGGTTGATTTCAAGCAAGGATTAGAATGTGGTTTTGAGTGTTTTATATTCCAAGGACAAATATCGGCACAAATATCACAACCTTTAATGTAACCGTTAAGTTGTATTTTTAAACTTTCGGGAATTTCGCGTTTAGTTTCGAGGGTGAGGTACGAAATACAGTTTCGCGCATCTAACATTCCATTATTCAACGCCTTGGTAGGACAGGCTTTTATACATCGTGTGCAAGTTCCGCATTTGTCTGACATTGGCTTATCATATTTCATTTCTTTATTGATGAGTAACACGCCAATATAACAAAACGAACCTAATTGAGGTGAAATCAACAATTTATTTTTGCCAATCCAACCCAAACCCGCTTGTTGTGCAAATGATTTTTCAGCAAAAGGAGCAGAATCCACAAATAAATGTTGAACGTCTTTGTTAAAACATTCATCGCCAAATTCCTTAATGATTGATTTTTTAAGCTGATTAAGCCTTTCCTTGATAACAATGTGATAATCTGACTCAAGCCATGCGTATCGTGCTATTTTTGGAGCATCAGCCGGTTGATTTTCGCTGGTAAAATAATTGGTCAGTGTAACAATGACAGACCTGCATCCGGGAACTAATAATGCAGGATTAAAACGTTTTTCAAAATTACGCTCCAAATATTGCATGTCTCCTTGCATGCCCATTCCGAGCCAGGCTTTCATGTATACTTTATCTGCTGTAATTTCAGTAGCTGGCGCAATCCCACATGCATCGAAACCTAGTTTTTGAGCTGTATTTATTATGAAATCATGCATGCAATTTTTACATGTTTTGAAAAATATGAGTTGTTGACTTCAAATTTGGATTTAATTTTTCTCCCCCACCCCCACAAATTCTACATTATTTCATGAAACAATTCATTCACATACACCAGCACAGGAACAATATTTTCAAAGCAACTTCTGAATTTCCTTGTCGAGCAACTTAAAATCAACGAAGCGACCTGCAATTTCACCTTTACGATTTATCAGAAAAATGGTTGGCAATTGGGTTACATTGTAGTTTCGGGCAGAAATTCCAGATTCATCGCGCACACAAATCCATGAAATATTCTCTACAGAACTTTCCCAAAGCAATTTGTTACGATCAAAAGAAACCTGGTAAATTTCAAGTCCGCGCTTCTGATATTTATTATAAAGTTCGCGCAATTCAAATACATAAGGCACACTTTTATCGCTTTCGTAAACCGAAAAATCAAGTAAAATTACTTTTCCTTCGAGTGCCGAAAGACTCTGGACGCTACCGTTTTTATCTTCAAGATTTATGTCAATATAACCTTTTCCGGCATTTTCTATTACTTCGCGCCATGCTTGGTTTTGTTTTTCCTTTCTCTCTATTTTTATGGCATCCATTACCCAATTGTACAAATTTTTGGAGCGCTCGTACTCTTGCATATAAGTATGCCACGAAGTTGCCACAGCTGCACAATATGGTTTATCAGCTTTCACATAAGGCGAAAAAATGTATGCATTGTTTATTTGCTGATAAATAGCAAAATACGCAACAGTTGAACGCGGATTCTCCAGAATGAGTTTACGAGCTTTCGCTTTATGCGCTTCAATTTCAGCTTCAATTTCTATTAATTTGGATTTTCTTTCGTCAATGTTTAAACCTGCGTTCAGCTGATTTACTTTCCGCTGAATTTCATTTACAGACAATCTTAGTTCCTTAATCTGTGCACTTTGAGCAGAACCTTCAATCTTATAATCAGTAGAAAAATTATTGTTCGATGCTTCAACTATAATATTTTCAGTTGAATCTACCGAAAAATTAATAAACCTGCTATCAATACGCAGACGATAAAAGTCAGGATAGGGAGGTTTAACAGCACTAAACTTGAAAGTACCTTTTGAACCAAGCTTTACCGAATCAAGGATTGTAGTTTTCAGCAATCCGGTATGTTCGAGATAAAGTTTGTTTCCCATTGCATCGGTTACATGCCCTTCTATTGTGAACTTATTGTTGTTACAACTAACCAAAAATAAAAGCAGTATTGGGATAAAAAAACGGTAAAGCATATTTTTACGTAATTTATATGAAAATCGATATAAATAATCTGAATAAATTCGGATAAAAAAAGAGATAAAATATAGCTGAATAATATTTACACCCTGGTAATTTCTTAGTATGAAATCAAAATATCAGCATGAAAATGATTTTGGTAAAAATGCAAAGATAATACAAATAACCGTTTATATTATATCGTTGTTGGGAATAAAGGGGTACTTTTAGCATGATATTTTTTCAGAATGGGTCGTTATAAAATAATATAATGTGTATTAAATCAAGCCGTTATGTAATGAAACTACTTTTATTATAAAGTGATTAATTTTAACACCCAACGCGAAGAACCCAAAGTTTTCATTTAATACTACATGCTAACAACCTGATTATTAAAAAAGAGTGCGAAGAGGAAAACTTAAAAAGTTTTCCTTTACGTCTTAGCATCTTCGCACCTTGACGTTCACAATAATATTTTTTTTATAAAGAACTAT
>CAYQWD010000117.1:0-7607 GCA_964420955.1 uncultured Paludibacter sp.
AGGATGTGTCGGGTCCATGCGTAATGCAGCACCAACTGCTCCATTGTCGGCAAAACGGTTATTTACCAACATTCCCTTTGCATTTAAGTTCAGCTTTAAATGATCGTTAAACAGCGAAGGACTCAAATTTATTGAACCGGTAAAACGTTCGAAATTCGAAGTTTTTAATATTCCATCTTGATTGTTGTAACCGAGCGAAACCCTGTAAGGAAGATTTTTGAAACCACCTGCAATGTTGACGTTGTGTTCCTGAGTTAGTGCAGTGCGGTAAATTAAACTTTGCCAATCGGTATTGTCTGTTCCAAGAGCATTTCTGGCATCTTTATCTGTTTGTCCATCGCCACTGAATAAAGTATTAACCAATGTTCTGAATTCATCGCCATTTAAAACTTCGATAGTACGTTTGATTTTACTTACAGAGGCATTAGCATCATAAGATATGCGTGGTTTGCTGTTTTTTTCACCTTTTTTTGTTGTGATAATAATTACACCGTTTGAAGCACGCGAACCGTAAATAGCAGTTGCAGAAGCATCTTTAAGTACAGTAAAACTTTCGATGTCATTCGGGTTGATAGTACTCAAAGGATTTGCAACACCTTTTATTCCGCTGTTATCCATTGGTAAACCATCAATTACAATCAACGGATCGTTGCTTGCGTTTAATGATGATCCGCCACGAATACGAATAGTTGCTCCTCCACCTGGAGTGCCACCGTGCGTTGTTACATTTACACCGGCAATTTTACCTATTATCATATCCTGAGCATTGGTAGTTAAACCTTTGTTCAGTTTATCGGGCTTGATAGCAGTTATCGAGCCGGTTGCATCATTCTTTTTGACAGTTCCGTAACCAATTACCATTACTTCGCCAATGGCTATGGCGTCTTCTTTTAACTGAATAACCAGGTTTGTTTTGCCGCTTACCGGAATTTCTTCAGCAGTGTAACCTACATATTTAATAATCAATGTAGATTTTGATGAGACGGATAAAACAAACTTACCATCAAAGTTGGTAATAGTTCCGTTTGACGTGCCTTTTTCAAGTATATTAGCGCCGATAATCGGATCGCCAGTTACTGCATCTTTTACAACACCATTAACTGTGATTTGTTGGGCACTGAGAACAATGCTGATACCAAATAACATTAACCATGTAGAAAACGCTCTCAAATTTAGCTTAAAGTTTTTGTACTTCATGCATTAGAAATTTTTTAGGTTGAACTTAGAATAACAAAATTATATTGATAAGATAAAAACAAAATATTCTGGTCAGAAAATTTGATATTTCAGGTTTTTAAATAAAATTTTCAAGAGCAAAAATATAAGTTTCAAAAACATTTTTATTATGGTCAGAGCATTAAAAGTTTAAATAATTAACGCAAACGTTTGCGAAAAAAAAAACTTATATTTGCATTGTTTTTTTTCCGAAATGTATGTCTGTATTTAATTTTGTATCAGATATTTTACTTATTTCAATGTTAGTGTTACTTATTTAATGCTATAGTACCCTAAAAGTTTCAAATGATAACCTTTTGTATATTAAATTTTGATAATCGATGCATAAAGCTCAAATTACAATCAAGGATATAGCCCGTGAACTGAATATTTCACCGTCAACTGTATCTCGTGCTCTGAAAAATCACCCGGATATAAGCCAGGAGACTAAAAATGAAGTTAACGAATACGCTCGAAAGCACAATTACAAACCTAATGCGCTTGCTTTGAGTTTACGTTTAAGCAGAAATAATACAATAGGAGTTATAGTGCCTGAGATTATCCATTTTTTCTTTTCATCTGTTTTATCTGGAATTGAAGAGGTTGCAAAAAGTGAGGGTTTCAATGTAATTCTTTGTCAATCGGGCGAAAATTACGAAAAAGAAGTGAGAAATGTACAGTCGTTGATTTCAACAAGAGTTTCCGGTGTTTTGGCATCTCTTTCGAAACATACTACTAATTATGATCACTTTCAGGAAGTCGTTGACAGTGGAATACCTTTAGTGTTTTTCGACAGGATTTGTATAGGCATAAACACCGACCGTGTAGTGGTTGATGATTATGCCGGTGCATTTGCCGCTGTGGAATATCTGATTCAAAGCGGTTGCAAGCGTATCGCATTTTTCAGCTCGCCGCTTCATCTCGAAATTTCGAAAAACCGTAAAAACGGTTATCTCGATGCCTTACACAAATATCGGATTCCGGTTGATGAATCTCTCATACGCGTTTGCGATACCCGCGAAGAAGCCATCATTATTACTCCTGAAATTCTTGACCGACCTGACCGCCCAGATGCTTTTTTTGCCATTAACGACCATTGTGCTACCGGTATAATGTATGCCGTGAAACAAGCCCGATTGAAAATACCTGATGACATTTCTATAATGGGATTCACAGATGGTGAACTTGCCAAAGCTTCAGACCCTATGCTCAGCACCGTAGAACAACACGGTTTTGATATGGGAAAACATGCTGCAAAACTCTTAATCGATAAAATTAATGGAGTTTCACAGGGACGTTACACTAACAAAATTGTGAAAACAAATCTGATAATAAGGGGAACGACGAGATGAAGAAAAGTTTCACGTTTCAGGTTTCGTGTTTCGTGTTTCGTGTTTACATTGAATTCAATACATTAATAAATTAGAAATTAACTATTATGGCAACAATAAAAAGATTTGAAGATTTAGAAGTTTGGCAAAAAGCAAGAGAAATATGTAAATGTGTTTTTGCTTATACTAATTAAATGAATTTCAGTAAAGATTATTCATTAAAAGATCAAATCAAAAGGTCAAGTGGGTCAGTTATGGATAATATTGCTGAAGGTTTTGAAAGAGATGGTAATAAGGAGTTTGTAAATTTTCTTACAATTTCTAAAGGCTCATGTGGTGAAGTACGTTCACAGACATATCGTGCTTTTGATTTTGGATATATTACTAAGGAAGAATGTGATTCACTCATAAATGAAACAAATTCATTATCTGAAAGACTTGGTAAATTTATAGGTTATCTGAAAAACTCAGAATATAAAGGAGCTGAATTCAAAAAAGATAAAGATAATGAAAATGAAAAAGGAACAGAATAATTTATAAAAACAAACCTGAAACATGAAACATGAAACACGAAACCTGAAACGTGAAACACGAAACACGAAGCCTAAATTAAGTTTTTGGCAAATCTGGAACATGAGTTTTGGATTTTTGGGAATTCAGTTTGGCTTTGCATTGCAAAATGCTAATGTAAGTCGTATTTTCGAAACTCTGGGCGCAGAAATAGATAAAATTCCGGTGTTGTGGCTTGCTGCGCCGGTTACAGGATTGATTATTCAACCCATAATAGGGCATTGGAGTGATAAAACATGGACAAAACTTGGTCGTAGGAAGCCTTTTTTTCTTTTCGGTGCCATTTTTGCATCAATTGCCATATGCCAAATTCCTCCTCATGGCTAATCGCAGCCGGAACATTATGGATAATGGATGCTTCCATAAATATCACAATGGAACCTTTCCGTGCTTTTGTTGGTGATATGTTACCTTCGGAACAACGAACACTGGGTTTTTCTATGCAAAGTTTCTTTATTGGAATAGGAGCTGTGGCAGGTTCGGCATTGCCATATATTTTAGCGAACTGGTTTGGCATTTCAAATGTACCTACAGCCGAACAACTAATTCCCGATACTGTTCGCTGGTCATTTTATTTAGGAGGAGCTGTGTTTCTGCTTTCGGTGCTTGTAACCATTTTTACTACCAAAGAATATTCGCCTGAAAAACTTGCTGATTTCGAAAAACATGAAAAAAATAAATTGTATGCAAATGATTATGTTCAGATAAAAACAGTAGCAGCAGCACGATTTTTAAATTTCGGATTTTTGTTCATGTTAACTGGTACCATCGTAGGAGTATTAATTTATTTACTTACGCTGGATATACAGATTTACATTTTATCGGGAGTTTTATTACTTGTAGCGCTACTTTTTTTTATCGTAAGTTTACTGAAAAAAAATGATATACATAATGGATTAACTGAAATAATGACTGACCTTCTGAATATGCCTCGCACAATGGGACAATTGGCAATCGTTCAGTTTTTTACGTGGCTATCATTGTTTTCAATGTGGATTTATACCACTTCAGCTATTGCTGAATTTCATTTCGGAACAACCGATACCAATTCGGAAGCGTACAATGCCGGTGCAAACTGGACCGGAGTTCTTTTTGGCGCTTATAGTTTGTTTGCTGCCATGGTTGCATTTCTATTACCGGTTGTAGCTAAATTTATTTCCAGAAAATATACCCATCTTTTTGCACTGATTATTGGCGGTACAGGATTAATATCGATGTATTTTTTTCGCAATCCTGATTTGTTGCTCATAAGTATGTTTGGTGTGGGAATTGCATGGGCAAGTATTCTTTCGATGCCTTATGCTATGCTCACAGGTTCATTACCTGCACAAAAAATGGGAATTTATATGGGAATTTTCAATTTTTTTATTGTGCTGCCACAAATTCTTGCTGCATCTATTTTGGGAAGTATAACAAAACATATTTTTGGAGGTCATGCAATTTATGCATTGGTTTTTGGAGGAGTTTCCATGATAATTGCAGGTTTGTTAACACTGATTGTAGAAGACAAAGATGATCCATATTTTCAAAAAAAAAATAGTATAAAATGAATGAATTTATTACAGAATCGGAACTTTCGCACGAAAGATTTGAAAAATCTGAAAAGAAATCGGCTGAAAAATTTTTTACCATAGGCAATGGAAAAATAATTCAACAGGGAAATTTTGAAGAATTTTTTTCGGGTGAAACAATTTCAGGCTCATATATAAAAATTTCCGACAAAAAGGATTTTGAAAATTCAAAAGCATGGAAAATTCCTTATAATCAGGAAAAAGAGGTGATAATAAATTCGCCCGACTGGACACCACTAATTGTACGATTAAACGATGAAGTGATTGATTTGAATACATGGGAAATTATCAGATTCAGGCAAATTTTAAATTTAAAAGAAGCATTTATTGAGCGAACATTTGAACTCGAGTCGCCAAGAGGCTTTCAGGTAAGCGTAAGATCGAAACGTTTTATCAGTTTTGCTCAAAGAAGTACATTAGTCATATATTATAATATACGCAGTTTAAATTTTGAAGGACGTATTTCGATGATGCCATTAATTAACGGAAATATTAGCAACGACTTTACAGAATTCAATCAATTAAGCTGGAATGTATTACAAACAGTTACGCAGAAAGATGTTGCACGTATCTGGACTCAAATCAGACTGCATAATTTTCATGTTTGCAATGCAATGGCATATTCCTTTTATAAAAACAACGAAGAAATTAAAACTATTGCCGCAAAAATTGAGAAAGAAAAAGCAGTTGGGTTTTCAGTAGGAACTGATGTTCGCGCAGGCGACCGCCTTACGCTATATAAATTTGTAAATATTTTAAGCTCCGAAGACTATGAGCACGATAAACTTGCGCAAATTTCGTGTAAAAATGTGTTGGAAGCTCGTAATAAAGGATGGAATACACTGTTTGAAGAACATTTAAAGGCTTGGGAAATAATTTATAAAAAAGAAATATCAAATTATGAAAATATGTCTGAAAACGAAAAGCTATTAAAAATGTTAGACCAACACAGACAATATTAATTACAGCAAAATATGAAAAAACTTAAAAATCAATTTACAATCCTGTTTTTAATCACTATATTTTCAGTTTATGCAAACCGGAATACTTTGATTCATCGTGTTGAACCCACAAACTGGTGGGCAGGTATGCAACAAAGTGAACTTCAATTAATGTTGTATGGACCAAAAATCGGCGATGCGGCTATTAGTATTGATTATGCCGGTGTGGTTATTAAACGTAAAGTACTTACAGATAATCCTGATTATGTATTTCTATATCTTGACATTACAAATACTGCAAAACCAGGAATTTTGAACATTTTTATTACACTAGGTAAAAAAAAGCAATCCATTCCTTACGAATTAAAAGCACGGCGTGATGGTTCGGCTGTGCGTGGGAGTTTCTCCGAAGCCGATGCGGTTTATCTCGTTTTTCCCGACCGGTTCGTCAACGGAAACCCTGCCAACGATTCTGTTCCAGGCTATCATCAGGGAGTAAATCGTGCCGACTTAAGCAAGCGTCATGGAGGCGATATTGAAGGCATAATTTCAAAAATTCCGTACCTTGCCGATTTGGGAATTACAGCATTGTGGACTACGCCATTGTTCGATAATAATGATGTTAAATATTCTTATCATCACTACGGAGTGTCCGATTATTACAAAATTGATCCACGAATGGGAACGAATGATGATTTTATTAAAATGACCAAACTTTGTCATGATAAAGGAATCAAATATATTCTCGATGTCGTCCCCAATCATTGTAGCAGCGCTCACTGGTGGATGCAAAGCAAACCTTCAGCCGATTGGTTCAATGTATGGCCTGCATTTACTTCATCGAAC
Organism: uncultured Paludibacter sp.; assembly: GCA_964420955.1. Classification (GTDB taxonomy): domain Bacteria; phylum Bacteroidota; class Bacteroidia; order Bacteroidales; family Paludibacteraceae; genus Paludibacter. The sequence continues at coordinate 6,475 of CAYQWD010000117.1, forward strand.
TACCGCATGACAGCCTGGACCGACCCGCATAGAGCTGAAAGTGATTTGGTGCGGCTTACAAAAGGCTGGTTTGCGCCTAACATGCCCGATTTCAATCTGAATAATCCGTTGGTTTTTGATTATCTGCGTCAGGCATACCTATTCTGGATTGAGTGTTCTTATGTTGCCGGATTGCGTGTGGATACGTATCCATACAACGATATAAAACTTGCTGCAAAATTTATTCAATCCATTCGCAACGAATATCCGAATATGAATGTGGTGGGAGAGTGCTGGGTGAAAACACCTGCCGAAACTGCTTATTATCAGTCGGGCAATAACAATAAAGATGGTTTCGACTCACGCTTGCAAAGCGTAATGGATTTTCTGCTGAAAGATGTGTTTCACGAAGCCATAAATCAACCTGAAGGCTGGGAAAGTGGCATGGCGCGCTTTTATGCCCATTATGCACAGGATTTTGTGTATGCAAATACAAATCTGATTATGAACTTTTTGGATAATCACGATATCGACCGATTTTCAAATGCAGTAAAAGGAGATGTTAGAAAATTTAAAATGGGACTTGCAATGCTTTTAACTGCGCGTGGCTATCCTCAAATTTATTATGGTACCGAAATTATGCTCGATGGCATTCCCGGAAGTTATGAAGGTTACCGTTTCGATTTTCCGGGCGGTTGGAAAAAAGACAAACGCGATGCTTTTATCCGAAATGGACGTACCGAAGCAGAAAATGAAGTTTTTGATTATTTAAGAACATTATTACATTACCGTAAAAACAATACAGTGCTGCATAATGGTCGCATGAAACAGTTTATTCCGCAGGATGGCATCTACGTTTATTTCCGTTTCAACAACGAGAAAACCATTATGGTAGTGGCAAATAATAACGAAGTTGAAAAAACTGTTGATGTAAAACGTTTTGCTGAAATGATACGTTATAATACTACAGGAACTGAAATAACATCTGGAAAAAAAATAATGCTGAATGAACTGACGGTACCTGCAAAAACTGTTTCAATTATCGAAATCCTTTAAATAAATTCTTTAGTTCATGAGAAAAAAAAGAACGCAGATTCCGATAGCTATCGTAAGACTGATGTAGAATTTACCCGACAGACCGCAAAATAGCGGTC
>CAYQWD010000118.1:0-7584 GCA_964420955.1 uncultured Paludibacter sp.
TAGGATTAACACCCTTCACTACAAATCAAAAAAGCCCTTTACTAATAAGTAAAGGGCTTCTGTATTGTTTCAACAAAAGCTTTTATGATAATTTGCTTACGTAATGCGCCAATTTTGATTTCAGATTGGCAGCTTTATTTTTGTGAATTACATTTCTTTTTGCCAACTTGTCAAGTGTGGAACTGATTTTAGGCAGCATTTCAGTTGCAACAGTTTTATCAGTAGTAGCTCTCAGTTTACGAACAGCATTTCGTGCAGTTTTTGCAAAATAACGATTGTGAAGTTTGCGTTTCTGAGTCTGACGGATTCTTTTGATTGATGATTTGTGACTTGCCATCTCAAATATTTTGTTTTAATCTTTAATTAACTTTTGTAGCCCATAGGGGAATCGAACCCCTCTTTCCAGAATGAAAATCTGGCGTCCTAACCGATAGACGAATGGGCCAAATTGCTTTATGCAATTGCGGGTGCAAATATACGGCAATATTTTGAATTGACAAATAGTTCAGATAAAATATTTTTAATTTTACAATCCACTCTCTTTCAGGCATTCAGTTTGGATTGATGGATTTTTGAGCCCAAGGGCGTATTCTACACGCCAATTTATTTATCTTTGCACAGTAAACTACTGATTAAAATGCTAATAAAAACACAAGCAATCATATTAAATACGCTTAAACATTCGGATAAAACTACCATAGTAAATTCATATAGTCTACATTTTGGTCGTATTTCGTTTGCTGTTTTTGGCACACACGGCAAGAAATCATCAGTTCGATCGGCTTATTTACAACCCTTGTCAATTGTAGAACTTGATGTAATGTACGTTCCGGGCAGGGATATACAAAGAATTAAAGATTTGAAAATGAATTTCATTTTCAGCTCCATCCCTTTCGATCCGATAAAAAGCGCTATCACTTTGTTTATTGCAGAAATGCTGTTAAAAGTACTGCATCAACCCGTACAAGATGAACCTTTGTTTAATTTCATGAAGGATTCTATAATTTATCTTGATAGTGAATTTCAGAATTTTGCAGATTTTCATTTGATTTTCCTGCTAAAACTAACTCAGTTTGTTGGCTTTTATCCTTATTGCGACAGCACCGAAATAAAATATTTTGATTTGATGAATGGCGTTTTTGAGCTTCAAAAACCTTCACATACTCACTATCTTTCCGATGACTATGCAAAACTTTTTTTTAATCTGCTTAATTCTGATTATAAAAATGCTGATCGCTTAACAATTGGAAGAAACAATCGAAAAATTATTTTAAACGCTATTTTGGATTATTACAGATTGCATGTGCCGGATTTTCACGGATTAAAATCACTTGCAGTTTTTCAAAGTCTTTTTGACTGAATAGTTAAGTAGGGTCTGCTGAAAAACCACTATATCTTTCATTAATAGGTTGTTATCATATTTTATTTGTATTTTTGTGCAAGGAATTTTTTGCAAATTTCTTCCAAAAACAATGCACAAAAAAATTTACCGATTAAAAATCCTGTAAGGATTTACTTTGCATAACCCCCAGATTAATCTGAGGGAATAAAGTGAAATGCAAAACAGAACCCCGTAGTGGGTTCACTTAAACTCAATTAAAAAAAAGTAAACCACTGCAGGGTTATTTATCTCAGGTTTATTCACGTCCCCCTGTTGCGCGTTGCTTACCGGGGGTTATGCAAAGTTAACTCCTACGGAGTTTTTCAGCAGACCCTAAGTATGCGTTTTTGAATAATATTTCCACCAACTCACCTGCTCAATCTTTGCAACATTTCTGCTCCATTTTGTTCAATTTTTTTCTTCCCAATTCGTTCAATTCTTTTTTTATCCATACCCTTTTAATCGATATTTTTTCACAATACTGTATGCCCTAATATGAAAATGAGTTGCATTTTTGGATACAACCCGATATTTTATTTAATATGATTGCATAGAGATTATCGAAGGCTGTTTTTGTTTCTTACCATCTGCAACAGTTTTTTCCAAAATAGAATGAACTGAATTTTAGATCAACTATCCAATCAGAAAAATATTATTGCGATAATTGAAGATAACCGGTTGTTTAACTCCAAGTAGTTCAGTAATTTGGTTAGGAGTTAACCAAACCGTTTCATTAACAATCTGCATTTCAAGCAGCGTGAAATTTTCTGATTGAACAATTTTTTTTCTCCATGGGCTTTCATGGGCTTATTGGCTCATTGAATTATTGACTTATTGGCACATTATTATATTTTCCACTCGAACCCATCTTTGGTATCCTTAATTTCGAACCCAAGCGCTGTAAGTTCGTTGCGTATTTTATCGCTTGTAGCCCAGTCTTTGTTGCGCTTGGCATCCATACGCAGGTTTAACAACATATCAATGGCTTTTTTGTATGCTTCATTGTCGCTGTTAACTTCCGTTACTGACTTTAATCCTAAAATATTTTCGATATACAAATGAAATACCGATTTCAATGCCTCCAAATCGGCTGGGTTGATTGTTTCTTTGCCATCGTGCACCAAATTAACAGCCCTTAAAGCATCAAACAAATGTGAAATAACAATTGGAGTGTTCAAATCATCATTCATAGCTTCGTCACATTTTTCACGCAATCCGGCAGTTTCTACCGTTGAAATATCTGATGCAGTCAGTTTTTGCAATCGGGCATAGCCCTCCATAAGTCGTTTCAATCCTTTATCTGAGGCTTCCAACGCTGCATTGCTGAAGTCAATTGTACTGCGATAGTGAGCCTGAAGAATAAAGAATCGCACCGTCATCGGACTAAATGACTGGGTTAGCAATGTATGATTTCCTTTAAAGAACTGCTCCAGGGTAATAAAGTTACCAAGTGATTTTCCCATTTTTTGTCCGTTAATGGTAATCATATTGTTGTGCATCCAGTATTTCACACTGTTTTTTCCTAATCCTGCTTTGTTTTGCGCAATCTCACATTCGTGGTGCGGGAACATCAAGTCCATTCCGCCCCCGTGAATATCAAATTCTTCGCCAAGGTATTTTGTTCCCATTGCCGAACATTCCAAATGCCAACCAGGGAAACCTACGCTCCATGGTGCTTTCCAACGCATGATATGTTCTGCAGAAGCTTTTTTCCAAAGTGCAAAATCCACACTGCGGCGTTTTTCGCTTTGTCCGTCGAGTTCGCGGGTAGTTTCGAGCATATCATCGATATTGCGCCCCGAAAGAATGCCGTAATTATTTGATTTGTTATATTTTTCTACATCAAAATACACAGAGCCTTCGCTTATGTAAGCAAAACCGGCATCCAAAATCTTTTGAGTAAACTCAATTTGCTCCAAAATATGACCTGAAGCATGAGGTTCAATGCTTGGTGGCAATACATTCAAGGCTTCCATAGCTTTATGATAGCGATTTACGTAAAACTGAACCACTTCCATTGGTTCCAGCTCGTCAAGTCGGGCTTTTTTGGCTATTTTATCCTCGCCACTATCTGCATCGTTTTCCAGATGTCCTACATCGGTAATGTTTCTAACATATCTTACTTTGTAACCTATATGTTGTAAATGTCGAAACAAAATATCGAATGTAATAGCTGCCCGTGCGTGTCCTAAATGTGCATCGCCGTAAACGGTTGGTCCGCAAACATACATGCCCACCTTATTCTTGTGAAGCGGAATGAACTGTTCTTTTTTGCGGCTTAATGTGTTGTAAATATATAATTTATGTTCCATATTACCCTAACCCCTAAAGGGGAGATTATATTTGTGTTTTTTTGTCGTTATTTTTCCAAAAGCCACTTTTGGGGTTTGGAGTTTTTTAAAACAGAATTCCCTGTTCTCCTAATTTCACTTTTCCCAGATGTTTGTAAGCAAGCTCCGTAACTTCGCGTCCGCGCGGAGTACGTTTCATAAAGCCTTCCTTTATCAAAAATGGTTCGTAAACCTCTTCCAGCGTTCCGGCATCTTCGCCCAAAGCAGTAGCAATAGTGGTCAATCCCACCGGGCCACCTTTAAACTTATCAATAATAGTATTCAGAATTTTGTTGTCAATTTCATCCAAACCATATTTGTCGATATTCAATGCCTCTAAAGCATAACAAGCTATATCCATATCAATCTTGCCCGAGCCTTTTACCTGTGCAAAATCGCGCACACGACGCAAAAGAGCGTTTGCAATACGTGGTGTTCCACGGCTTCGACCGCCTATTTCAGCAGCGGCATTGTGTTCAACAGGCACATTGAGCAAATTTGCCGAGCGCTTTATAATCTCTGTAATCACCTCAATATCATAATATTCAAAATGACAGTTGATGCCAAAACGCGCCCGAAGAGGAGCTGTAAGTAAGCCACTGCGGGTTGTTGCACCAATCAGTGTAAACGGATTCAATTCCAACTGAATGGAACGGGCACTCGGACCTTTATCTATCATTATATCTATGCGATAATCCTCCATGGCAGAGTAAAGATACTCTTCCACGATAGGACTGAGTCGATGAATTTCGTCAATAAAAAGCACATCGTTGGTCTCCAGACTTGTTAACAATCCGGCTAAATCACCCGGCTTGTCCAATACCGGACCCGATGTTACCTTAAAACCCACATTCAGTTCATTGGCAATGATATTTGAAAGTGTGGTTTTACCCAGCCCAGGTGGTCCGTGCAACAATACATGATCAAGCGATTCGATACGCATACGGGCAGCCTGCACGAAGATTTTAAGATTTTCGACAATTTTGTTTTGTCCCTGAAAATCAGAAAAACTCAACGGACGCAATGCGTATTCGAACTCTCTTTCACCTTTTTGGTTGTTTCGTATGTCGAAATTTTGTTCCATTTTTTATTTACGAAATTTTTCAAAACTTTGGAAAAGGTTGATTTTATTTTGTCAGATTTCTGAACACTTCTTCCATTGAACGTTCAACTGTTCTCAGCATCAGAATTTTATTGTTGGTTTTTATTGCAAAGTCAAAAATTTCGGCGCGTATATCTTTTGTTGCTACAATAGAATATGTGCAATTCCCATTGTCAGTAATCGAACTTATATTTTCTATTCCGTTCAAAACTGTTTCATGCAAAAACTCAACTTCAATTTGAATATTATTTTCATCGATGGTCGGCATTTTGGAAACATCCTGATAATCTGCCATTATTTCACCTTTATTGATAATCAAAACACGGTTGCAGATAGCTTTAATTTCCTGCATAATGTGTGTGCTGAGAATTACAGTTCTGTCTTTGCCCAAATCACGGATTAAATTTCGAATTTCTTCCAATTGATTGGGATCAAGTCCGGTGGTAGGTTCATCCAGTATCAGCACTTTCGGGTCAGGAATAAGTGTTTGTGCCAGTCCAACTCGCTGTTTGTAACCCTTGGATAGTTGTCCGATTTTTTTATGGAATTCAGGTGTCAAACCTACTTTTTCAATCAGATTGTTTATCAGTTTTTCTCTGTCTGTTTTTATTCCGTGGGTTTCAGCTACAAAATTCAGATATTCCTTCACATACATTTCAGGATATAAAGGATTCTGTTCGGGCAAATAACCAATAAAAGCGTTTGTTTGCAAAGTATTATCTTTTACTTCTATTCCGCAAACTTTTACAGAGCCTGTATCGTAAGCCAATGCTCCGGCAATTATTTTCATTGTTGTGGTTTTTCCTGCTCCATTCGGGCCGAGGAATCCAACAATTTCGCCACTGCCAACGTGAAAACAGATATTGTTTAATACCGTTTGATTGCTGTATTTTTTCGAAAGATTGCTAATACTGACAGACACTCTTTTATAATTTACGTTTTACATTTTCACGATTTACGTTTTACAAATTACAAAAGTACGAAATTTCGGTTGGGTATGAAAAAATGTGATGAAGAATGTGTTATTGATAAAAAAATCCGGTATTTAAAAAATTAGAACCGCTAAGATTCAAGTATCTGAATGCGCTGAGTTGATTTCACTTCTTTAATTTTATTGATATTGTTGCATATATTGTTAATATCTTCGGTATCGTGAACCAATATATGAAATCGGCCAATAAAAATTCCATCAATTGTTTCAATATTTATTTTCTTGATATTAACGCCATAATTATCGGAAATTACTTTCAGTATTTCAATCATCATACCCTTTTTGTCGATTCCCTTAATTTCGATAATTTCTTCAAAAATCATCATTTTATGTGTCGTCCATTGAGCCGACACCAATCTTTCTCCATGATTTGATTTGAGCTTGGCTGCAATATTACAAGCTCGTTTATGTACAATCAGCATTTCCGATTCGTCAACAAAACCAAGCACATCGTCTCCTGGAATAGGCTTGCAGCAAGGTGCAAGCTTTAATGTTTTATCAATACTTTCTTCGGTAAGAACTACGGTTCTTTTACGGTCAATTTTCTCTGGATTTCCTTCGATGGGAACTGTGGCTCCTTTTTTTTCAGAATTGCTTACAAACGGAATTTTCAAAAACCGGCCAAACATATTGGACGTTTTTGGTTTAAGTATTGTTCTGATTTCATCAACACTAACTGTTTTTTTTGCTGCCTGAAGAAAAAGAGTATTGCGCTGTGAAAATTGGAAATAATTCAATATTTTTACATAAACATCGTTGTTAGGCTCCACATTTAACGACTCCAGAATTTCTTCGATAATTTTCTGCCCTGTAATTATCAGATTTTTTTCTTCGCGTTTAAAATATATTTTTAATTTTGCTTTTGCACGCGCCGTTGTAACATAGTTTTCCCATTCTGGTTGAGGTGTTTGTTTTTTTGAAGTAATAATTTCAATCTGATCGCCACTATTAAGTTTATAGCTAAGAGGCACAAGTTTGTGGTTAACTTTTGCGCCTATACAGTGCATACCAAGTTCGGAGTGAACAGCAAAAGCAAAATCGAGTGCAGTAGCGCCCATAGCAATTGTTTTAATTTCGCCTTTGGGTGTAAAAACAAAAATTTCCGAAGCAAAAAGGTTTAGTTTAAATGTGTCAATAAAATCGATAGCATTTGGCTCGGGATTTTCAAGAATTTCCTTAATGGTCTTCATCCAATTGTCGAGCTCTGATGGTTCTGAGTCGCCGGTTTTATATTTCCAGTGTGCAGCCAATCCTTTTTCTGCAATTTCATTCATGCGTACACTTCTGATTTGAACTTCTACCCATTTTCCGCCAGGTCCCATCACTGTTACATGCAACGATTCGTACCCATTTGCTTTCGGGGTACTCACCCAGTCGCGGATGCGTTCAGGGTGCGGACGAAATATATTGGTTATGGCAGAATATAGCATCCAGCATTGGTCTTTTTCACTTATACCTTCTTTAGGAGTAAAAATTATGCGAAGCGCCAGCAAATCGTATACTTCATCGAATGGGATATTGCGGGTCGACATTTTGCTCCAGATTGAAAAAACAGACTTCACTCTTTCTTTCAGAAAAAAATCATATTCCATATCGGTCAGTTTTTTCTTAATTGGAGTTGTAAACTCTCTGAAAAAAATATCTCGGGCTTCTTTTTCTACAGAAAGGCGGTTTTCAATGTGGGCAAATGTATCGGGGTGTTCATATCTGAAACTTAAGTTCTCAAGTTCGGTTTTTATCCTGAATAAGCCAAGACGATGCGCAAGTGGAGCATAAATGT
>CAYQWD010000119.1:0-7564 GCA_964420955.1 uncultured Paludibacter sp.
AAATGTTTTTGTTGATGATGTAGTGGTATATAATACTGTACCTGCAGCAATTGGTTCAATTTCCACCCCTACCACCCAAGCTTCTTCTCTCAATTTCAGCAGCATTGGCCAAACAGGTATGACAGCCGAATGGACAAACGGAGACGGAGCAAAACGCGTGGTTATAATGAATACCAGCAATAGTTTTACCGCGCCATCAGATGGTACAGACCCAACTGCAAATACTACTTATAGTGGAAGTGGCGAACAGGTAGTTTATAATGGTAGTGGAAATTCAGTAGCTGTTACCGGCTTAAGCGCTTCAACAACTTACTGGTTCAGAGTGTATGAGTATAATGGAAGCGGAACAGGAACAAAATATCTTACTACAACTGCTACGGATAATCCGAAAAGTCAGGCTACTTCAGCACCTGCAACTACTCCTACTATTACCGTTACCGAAACAACTGTTCCTGCCATGTCTGCTGTAGTTGGTGGCACACCCGATGCTGAAACAATAACCGTAAATGCTTCTTATCTTACAGAAAATGTTACATTAGCATTATCAGGAACAAATGCATCTTTGTTCTCGTTAGACAAAACATCAATTACACCAACTTCAGGAACAATTACCAATGAAGTTGTAACCATAACTTACACACCAACAGCAGCCGGTTCGCATACTGCCACATTAACTTTAAGCAGTGCTGGTGCTACGGATGTAACCCGCACCTTAACCGGAACAGCAACATGGCCTCCATTGGACGCTCCGGTTGCAACTGCTGCTACAAATGTAACTGCATCAAGTTTCAAAGCTAATTGGGTTGCTGTAAGTGGTGCTACAGAATATAAATTAGATATTTCAACTAATTCGGGTTTTGAAGTTTCTGAAACTGTTGCAGGATGGGATTTTTCGTCAGTTTTGTCTGCAAGTTCAGGGATTCCCTCAAATTCATCAAAGACTATAACTACCGTTGGCGGTACAAGTGCAGTGACTTTATCAAATTCAACAGCAAGAGCTACAAATTGGGATAATGGAAATGGTACAAAATCATGGGAAATTAATATAGTTACAACAGGCTATACTTCTTTGAAAATATCGTCAAAACAAAGATCTTCAAGTACTGGTCCAAAGAACTTTAAACTTCAATACAAAATAGGAAGTGCTGGTACTTATACTGATGTTACAAATGGCAATATAACAGTTGCAGATAATTACACCTCAGGAGTTTTAAGTGACTTAAGTTTACCTTTAGTTTGTGAAAATCAAAGCGATTTATATTTAAGATGGATAATGACAACAAACACAGCTGTAAATGATGGTACAGTAGCCTCAACTGGAGCAAGTAATATTGACGATATTATTATTTCAGGAATGAAACCCTCTTTTGTATCTGGATTTGAAAATATATCCGTTTTCGGCACTTCTCAATCAATTACCGGTCTTAATCCAACTTCTACTTATTATTTTCGGGTTAGAGCTGCTAATACAAATGTAACCAGTGCAAACTCAAACACCATCACTGCTTTTACTGCAATAAATGGTTCTGTTAATGCCTCCACTTTGCCTGATTGTCCTACCTGCGATATTGTTGTTGACAACAGCGGAACGTTGAATGTAAATGCCAATAAAACGTACAATAAAGTTACAGTAAAAGTGGGTGGAAAACTTACTTTGGCAAGTGGAAACACATTATCAGCCCCAATTACCATCGAAAGTGATGAAAACGGCACAGGAACGTATGTGGATCAAAATTCAGGTACAGGTTTACCTGCAATTACCGGAACTGTAAACCAATACCTTATCACCGACCGTAACTGGTATCTTTCTTCACCTGTGAGTGCAGCTTCTGTTCCTTCTGCCGAAGCTGTTTGGTATTACGATGAAACAGAAACTGTTGTTGCAAATGCATGGAAAAATCCTTCTATTCATTTAGTGGTAGGAAAAGGTTATATTGTAAATCCTACCGGCGCGGCTGTTACTGTTCAGTTTAATGGTTCGTTAAATACAGGCGATAAATCCATTGCGTTAACCCGTACCACGGGAGTTACAAAAACAGGCTTTAATCTTGTAGGAAATCCATATCCTTCGTACCTGAATGCAGCCACATTGCTCACGGCAAACAGTGGAAAAGTAGAAAATAATATCTGGTATCGTACGCATACAGGTTCTGCATATCAGTTCCAAACTTATAATTCTGTCAGCAATTTAAGTGTACCGAAAGCATCGAATGGTTCATATATACCTCCCATGCAGGCTTTCTGGGTTCGTGCATTATCCAATGGTGTCAGTCTTGATTTTACCAATGCCATGCGTAAACACAACGACACAACGGTTGCCATTCCGCTTAAGGTACGTGCCGAATCCGACCGTCAGATGATTCGCTTACAGGTTGGCAACGGTTCTGTAAACGATGAGCTGGTAATTTACAGTAACACCAATGCTTCGAATGCGTACGATGCGTACGATTCACCAAAATGGTTGAACGGCAGCACTTCGGCAGTGCCAGATATATACACGCAGGTTGGTAATGAAAAATTAGTTATCGATGGTCGTAACACATTGCCTTTGGATGTAGTGATTCCGGTAATCTTTGCTGCAAATAATGCCTCAGCAACTTTATTCACCCTTTCGGCAAACGAAATCAGCAATATCCCTTCGGGTGTTACTGTTAAAGTTGTTGATAACGGCGCGGAAACTTCGCTCAGCGATGGCGGTAGTTATACATTTACTGCCAGCGCAGGAACAACTAAAACTTTTGGTTTGATACTTCGCTCGCCGGGCGCGATTACAGGAGTTGACAACGAAACTGCAGGCAAAAGCTTTGTTTACGCCAACAACAATGGTCAGATTGTGGTAAATGCACCAGCAGCAACCATGGTAAATGTGTATAATGCAACCGGTCAGCGTATTGCCAATCAAAAAATGAACGCTACTACGCTGAAAATCGATGTTCCCGTTTCAGGCGTTTATTTGGTAAATGCAGGTGGAGAAACGTTTAAGGTAGTAGCTCCCTAACCTCACCCCCTGCCCCCTCTCCATTTGGAGAGGGGAAACCGCGGGATGATAGAGTTCCAACTGGATGACAGAGTTCCAACTCTGTCAAAAAAAAAAGCAAAAATTAAAAAATTATAATGAAATGAAAAAAGCATATACAACACCAAATATCGAGCTTGTAGTTCTGGATAACGAAATATCGCTGGTACTTGCCACCAATCCACCTGTCGGACCGGGTGAAGACAATCAGGATAACAATGATTTGAATAATGAGAGCCCCTGGGAGTAAACCCCACTAAAACCCAATCCCCTGAATGGGAAATAACAAGAAAAAAAAAGTCTCTGAGTAATCGGGGACTTTTTTTGTTACAGGTAAACAGGGGACAAGCGACTTCAGAGTCGCTTTTTTTAATTATGTTTTATTTCAAGCGACTGGGAAGTCGCTTGTCCCTCTATTGATAATTTTTTGAAGAAACGTTTTCAAATCTTCGATGTTGAAAAGTTTGAGAATAAACTTCAAAACGTCGATAGACTTTTGAAAGTTTCTTCAATAAAAAGTAAGAAACGTTTTCAAATCTTCGATGTTGAAAAGTTTGAGAATAAACTTCAAAACGTCGATAGACTTTTGAAAGTTTCTTCAATAAAAAGTAAGAAACGTTTTCAAATCTTCGATGTTGAAAAGTTCGGTAGAAAAGTGGGGTAGAAAAGTGGGGTAGAAAAGTTGGATACGCATTGAAAAGTTTGTCCACAAAACAAAGAGCTATTCTTTTTTTTCGTCTTTTACATAGAGAAATGGATAAAAACCCACTGATTTTTATGTTTTACAACATATTGTCATTTTTTACACATTTCACGGTAAAATCTCCACAACTTAGCTAATGATTGAAAATACTTTTGCAAAGTCGAAAACTGCTTAATTAATTCAGGTGGTGGATATAATAAATACTTTTATTTAATACTTTTAAATTTAATACGTTATGAAAAGAAAAATTACAAAAAAATGGCTGATATTGGGTGTAATATTGGGAATTGGATTGTTTGGGAGTGGGAAGAGTTGGGGGCAAACTACAATCTTTGAACAAAATTTTAATGGTGCAACTGTTGCAAATGTTTCCGGCACTTCATCTACTACTGTACAAATAACTAATACTGATTATTATTCAACTACAGGTGAAGCAAATAAATTTACAAATATTATTACAGGAGGACATTCCACTTCATATATTGGAATAACTGGTAGCACCAATGGAGTTTTTCAAACAACCGATGCTGGGTCAGCATTTATGTGGTTATTATCACGAACATCTAATTTAACTGAAACTGCTCCTACAGCAATCAAGATTACATTCAGAGCATCTTTTGATGTCAATTCAACAGGAACAACAAATCCAAGATTTCATTTTCAGATAGGTAGTGGGTTTTCAAATGCATTTAGTTTTACAAATTTGGCTATGGTTGAAACAAGTACTAATGTCTATATGGGTTTTTGCTTAAAATCAGCTCATAGTAATAATGGTGCAACTTTGTGGAGAAATGATGGTACTACTCAAATAGGTTCTAATAATATTGGCGAAGCAGTTAATACATGGACAATAGTTATCAATAACAGTAGTGCAGTATTATCATATACAGACCCAAACAACGCAACAGAAACTGTTGCAGTAGATACTTATGATTTATGGATTGGAACTACAAAATGGGGAAATGATATTCCAGCTACCACTGGGACACAAACATTACAAAATTTTAAAATGGGTTCCTTTACAAATTCAGGTGGTGGAAGAATTAATGAAAGTATTGATTGGTTTAAAATTGAAGATATTTCACCTGTTTCCTGCACCACACCAACCTCCAAAACCGTTTCTGGTACTACCACCATTTGTAACGGTAGCAGTGCCAATGTGACTTTAGCAAACTCCCAGAGTGGAGTAACTTATCAATTATATGCTGGAGGTAGCGCAGCTGGTAGTCCCGTTAAAAGTACTGAGGAAGGAAGTAATTTAATATGGAGTGTTTCTCCAACTTCAACTACAAACTATACTGTAAAAACTACTACTGCTGGAGGGTATTGCGAAACTACAATGAGTGGAAGTGCTGTAATAACCGTGAGTCAACAACCAACGACATCAACAAATGGAGGAGATCAATCAATTATTGAAGGTGAAACTACAACCTCATTGGGTGGTAACACGCCATCAGTGGGTACAGGCGCATGGAGCATTACAAGTGGTGGAACAGGAACGTTTTCAAATGCATCAAGTGGCTCATCTACTTTTACACCTACAGGTGGTGTTGGTGATTATGTTTTAACTTGGACAATAAGCAATTCACCTTGTACAGCATCTACCAGTTCGTTGACTGTACATGTATCTGCAAATACTGATCCGGTTATAAGCCTAACAAGTGGTTCAATTAATCAAACAGTAAGTGTCGGTTCAGCTATCGAAAATATTGTATATACATGGAGTGGTTCTGCCAATGCAGCCAATGTAACATGGTCCGGTTCATCAGAAACATTACCCGATGGAATAAATGCGATATCGGATAACGATGCTAAAACAAAAACTATTTCGGGAAGTCCCACAGTAGCCGGAACATATAATTATAGTATTACATCGACTGATGGAAGTAACACATCATCGGCATTAACAGGTAATATAACTGTTAAATTAGCCACACCTGATGTTTCTGCAGGTGCTATTGACAGAACAAATAATGGTTTTACGGCTCAATGGGCATCTGTAAATGGGGCAACAAGTTATACCGTTAAAGTTTATCATTCAGATGTAGAAGTTGAAGCAGCCCGACAAACAGGTATAACGGGAACAAGTGTAGCTATTACAGGATTAAGTGCAAATACAACTTATACTTATAAAGTAACTGCCATAGGAGATGGAAATTTAGTTCCAAATTCAAATGAATCTGCAGCTTCGGCAAGTGTGCGAACAAAAAGTTCAGAAAAAGCTATTACAGCGTTCACAATTACCGGACAAATAAGTTCAAGTATAAACGAAAGTGCTAAAACTGTTACAGTATTAGTTGCTCAGGGTACAGATAAATCCGTTTTAACACCATCAATTATTACTGTATCGGCAAATGCTTCGGTTGACCCAATTCAGGGAAGTACACAAAACTTTACTAACCCTGTAACTTACACCGTAACTGCCGAAGATGGCTCAACCCAGGATTATATTGTTACGGTAAATTATGGAAGTTCAACAACTGACTATTTCCGTTCAAAAGCTACGGGTAACTGGGGTGATGCATCAACATGGGAAAGTTCTTCTACTGGAAATGACCCTTGGTTTGATGCGACAAGCGCACCAACTTCTACCTCAGCTGGTGTACAAATTGTAGGAGGATACACAGTTACTATAAATTCGGTTACAACAATTCCAACTGTAACAGTTGAAGCTACATCTACACTTAAAACAACAGCTACAATAACATTAGGATCTGAAAAAACTTTAACTGTTAATGGAACTTACGAGCATGCAAATGGTGGAAATTCCATAGCCATCCCTAATGCTACCTGGAATAATGGTTCTACATTGTTGGTTACAGGTGCATATACTGGAACCCCGACTTTAACTGCCGGAGTCTATAGAAATGTTACAATTAATTGTGCAAGTATAGGTTCTGATTTAGCGAGTTATATTCAATTTAGTGGAGCATATACTATTGCCGAAAAATTTAAAGTTATTTCAACAGGGAGTGGTGCGGTTCTTACTAATACAAGTAATACAACAACATTAACTGTTGGTTCTTTCGAACAGTCTGGTGGTAATGTAATAATTAACAGAAATGCATCATCAGGTGTTCGAACGTTAACAGTTACAAATAATGCCGACATTTCAGGTGGAACTTTGTACCTCAAAACCTCTGGAGGTGCAACTCCGGGAACCTTAAACGTTGGTGGAAATCTTAATATTGGTGCAACTGCAACAATTACTAATAATGCAACTGCCGGATCTTCAGCGATTGTCTTTAATGGCACAAATCAGAGTTTTTCTAATGCCGGAACAATTTCAATTACTGGAAGTGGATCTGCCCAAAGCATTACCGTAAATGCCACTTCAGTTTTAGATTTAGGCTCAAGCACTTTTGGAACGTCAGCATCTACATTTACAACTCAAAATGGTGCAACATTAAAAACATCACATATTGATGGTATTAATGGAAATATAACAGTTACTGGTACAAAAACATTAAATTCAGGTACAAATTATATATTAAATGGTAGTGCAGCACAAGTAACAGGCAGTTTATTACCATCTACTGTAAATAATCTTACAATAAATAACTCCGCAAATGTTACTTTAGGCGCTCCATTAACAGTAAATGGTACATTAACCCTTACAGCCGGTGAATTAATTACCGGAAATAATATGCTTACTTTAAACGGAGCAACTTCAGGTACGGGAACTATTAATAACACCAACGAAACAGTAAAATACAGTGGTACTTCGGCACAGGTTATTTCAAATATTAAAAATAATACATTAAATAACCTTTTAATAGACAATTCAGCTGGTGTAAGTCTTGCTACTGACCTTACAGTAACCGGACTAACAATCAATGCCGATT
>CAYQWD010000120.1:0-7555 GCA_964420955.1 uncultured Paludibacter sp.
TAGGTCTTGCAACTTCGGGCAACTACCGACAGTTTTATTATCAGGCTGATAAAAAATATGCGCATACCATAAATCCACAAACCGGATATCCTGTTGATCATAACTTGCTCAGCGCTACTGTTATTGCACATACAGCTATGCAGGCCGATGCTTTTGCAACTGCTTTTATGGTTTTAGGAGTCGATAGCAGTTTGTCCATTTGCAGAAAAATTGATGGCATGGATTGTTATCTTATATTTTCTGACGTTGATGGTAAGTATGGAATTGCTATGACTGATGGATTCAAAAAATATCTGAATAAGTAACTCAAAACAAAAAAATGTATCAAAACTTCGATAATAATTTCTTAAAAAAATAATTATTGTTTGTTTATTACCAATAAATTAAGTATTTTTGCAAACCCGTTTTCAAAATGAAAAAAAATCTTATAATCATTTCTTTTTCAGTTATTTTACTTGCTTCTTGCAGTGAGTATCAAAAACTGCTTAAAAGTACCGATCCTGAACTGAAGTATTCGAAAGCTGTTCAATACTTCGAGAAAGGCGACTTCATGCGTGCATCGAGTTTGTTCGATGAAGTTACATCCTATTATCGAGGAACTGAGCGTTCAGAAGAAATTCTGAACTATCTTGCAAAATCTTACATGGGTCAAAAAGATTACTATTCAGCTACTGAATACTATAAAACTTACGTTAAAACATATCCGAAGGGCAAATATGTAGACGAAGCCAAATACATGATAGGATATTGTTATTATCTTGACTCACCGGATGCCCGCCTTGATCAGACTTCAACCATGAACGCTTTCACGGCATTACAGGAATTTGTTGATTTGTATCCTCAAAGCGCAAAAATACCTGAGGCATATAAACTGATTGAGGAGCTGAAAAACAAACTATCATATAAACAATATTTGAATTCGAAATTATACTACAATCTGGGAAACTATCTGGGAAATAATTACGAATCTGCTGTGATTACAGCCCAAAATGCTTTAAAAAATTACCCTGATTCTAAATATCGTGAGGATTTATTGATTATAATTCTCGAATCAAAATATCAACAGGCATTGCAAAGTATTGAAGAAAAAAGAATTGAACGATACAGGAATGCAATTGACGAGTATTACAATTTTATTAATGAATTTCCGCAAAGCAAATTCCGGAAACTGGCTGATAAAATTTTCAACGATGCAAAAAAAATAGTTAAAGACTAAAATAAATATACAATTATGGATTTCAGAAAAATAAATGCAGCGCCCAACACTATTTCGCGCGATCTTAACACAATGTGCGAACCGGTTGAAAACGTGTACGAAATGGTGAAAATAATTGCCAAACGTTCAAACCAGATTAGTGCAAAAATGAATTAGATAAAAAACTGCATGAATTTTCGTCATTGAACGAAAACATTGAAGAAGTTTTTGAAAATCGTGAGCAAATAGAAATTTCACGTTACTACGAGAAACTTCCCAAACCAGTACTTGTAGCCACTCAGGAATTTATAGAGAACAAAATTTATTATCGCAATCCTGTTAAGGAAAGCAAGCTTAAATAACAGCTTACTTTTTCAGAAATTGGCTAAATCAATCAATTGTTTAATAAATTAAACATAAGATATTTAAAAGAATAAAACTTCAGTACGAAGTTTTATTCTTTTTTTAATGTATATGTTCAGCACAATTTTGTATTTTTGTACAAGATAGAAAAACAAGCATGTTTAAACTATTCAAATCAGTAGAATTAATACAACATGAAGTCATAAACAAACCATTTATTTATTCAGAAAAATGCTTAAAGATAAAAAAATCATATTAGGAGTTACGGGCAGTATAGCTGCATACAAATCAGCTCAATTAATACGCCTGCTGATTAAAGCAAGAGCCGAAGTGAAAGTAATTATGACACCGCTTGCAAAAGAATTTATTACGCCGCTCACTTTAGCAACTCTGTCACGAAATCCTATTCTGGTCGATTTTTTTAATCCTGAGAATGGAGACTGGAACAGCCATATCGACCTTGGAACATGGGCAGATGCCTTTATAATAGCTCCAGCTACTGCCAATACTTTAGCAAAAATGGCTACAGGAGTTGCTGACAATTTACTTTTAACTACTTTTTTATCAGCACGTTGTCCTGTTTTTGCAGCGCCTGCCATGGATTTGGATATGTTTCAGCATCCAACCACAAAACGAAATATTGAATTACTCAGAGCGATGGGAGTAATTATTATTGAACCGGCAGCAGGTGAACTTGCCAGCGGACTCGAAGGCAAGGGTAGAATGGAAGAACCGGAAAATATTTTGAACGAACTCAGCGATTTTTTCATCGGAAAACGTATGGCAGGAAAAATTGTGCTTATAACTGCAGGACCAACATACGAAAAAATAGATCCTGTTCGTTTTGTAGGTAATTATTCTTCAGGTAAAATGGGTTTTGCACTTGCCGAAACATGTGCAAGGCAAGGTGCTGAAGTAATTTTAATTTCAGGACCTGTGAATATTAAAACTACACACCGGAATATAAAACGCATCAATGTTGAAAGCGCTGCTGAAATGTATAAAATGGTTATGGCAAAATTCCCCGAAACTGATGGGGCAATACTTTGCGCCGCCGTGTCAGATTTTACTCCAGTTGAAAAATACAATTCAAAACTCAAGCGAAAAGGCGAAAATTTAGTACTAAATTTAAAACCAACAGAAGACATAGCTGCTGCAGCAGGGATGATTAAAAGAAGCGAACAGTTTCTGGTGGGATTTGCACTCGAAAACGAGAATGAGTTTGAAAATGCACGAAACAAAATGGAGCGCAAAAATTTTGATTTTATTGTTCTGAATTCCTTGCAAGATCAGGGAAGCGGATTCTGCTTTGACACAAACAAAGTATCCATTATTCATCGTTCTGGAATGCGAAAGGATTACTCACTGAAAAGTAAACTCGATGTTGCCAAAGATATTATCAATGAAATAAATACACTAATTTTTTGATATATAGATTATTAAATTTGCATTAATGAAAATAAAGTCAATTAAATCAATTCTGATTTTTAGCCAGTTTTTTTACTTTTCCTTATTCACTTATTCGCAAGAACTCAACTGTAATATTCAGGTAAATTCAGACCAGATACAGGGTTCGAACAAAGCTGTGTTTAATGCATTGCAGAAATCGGTAACAGAATTTGTTAACAACAGAAAATGGACTGAAACAACCTATACAGCTGCTGAACGCATTGAATGCTCAATGAATATTATCGTAAAAAAACACGAAGGTGAAATAATTACAGCTGAAATACAGGTTCAATCACGTCGTCCGGTTTACAATACGGGCTACAATACCACGCTTTTTAATTTCAAGGACAATAATTTTACATTTAATTTTAAGGAGTTCGACCAACTTGAGATGAACGAGAATACTATTACATCCAATCTGACAGCTGTATTGGCATATTATGCTTACCTGATAATTGGATTCGATATGGATTCATACTCACGATTTGGCGGAACAACATATTTTCAAGCTGCAGAGCAAATTGTAAATATGGCACAATCGGCTGACCTTGCTGGTTGGAAAGCTTTTGAAAGCACCCGAAACCGTTACGCTTTGATTAATAATCTCACTGACGAAGCTTTTAGAAAATTCAGAAGTTATTATTATGAATATCACCGGCTGGGACTTGATGAAATGACCCAAAACATGACAAATGCACGCTCCAAAATAGCTGAAGGTATTCCTGTTTTACGCGAAACAAACCGAAGTCGGCCTACTGCTATAGCTATTGCAGCTTTTCTTGATGCCAAAACCGATGAAATTCTGAATATTTTTTCCAAAGCTCCTGAAAAAGAAAAAAAGATTGTATCTGAAATTTTGAACGACGTAAATCCTACACAATCGGAAAGATACGCTAAAATGCTCAATTAAAATACTTCAGGCAACCCTAATTCAAGAAAAAAAATGCTGAAATCACTATATATAAGCAATTATGTTTTAATTGATGAACTTGATATACAATTCGATAATGGTTTCACTGTAATTACCGGTGAAACCGGCGCCGGAAAATCAGTTATTCTTGGTGCTCTCGGGCTTGTTTTTGGGCAACGCGCCGATTCGAAACTTTTAAAAAACAATGACACCAAGTGTATCATTGAAGCAGTTTTCGATATATCTGACAATAAAAATCTCAGAACTTTTTTTGAACTAAACGAACTGGATTACGATGAAAATAACTGCATCGTTCGGCGCGAAATCAGTTCTCAGAAATCGCGTTCGTTTATCAACGATACTCCTGTGGCTTTAAATGTTTTGCGCGAATTATCACAGCAACTTATCGACATTCACTCACAACATGAAAATCTGTTGCTCATGAATCATGGCTTTCAGTTAAGTGTGGTTGATGCAATTTCTGCAAACAATGATATTTTAAATAAATATAAATTTCATTTTAGCAATTTTATCAGAAAAAAAAGAGAATTGGCAGTTTTGATGCAGGAATACGACAATGAGAAATCAGAGCTTGATTTTTTCGAATTTCAACACAAACAACTACTTGATGCTCGTTTATCAGTTGAAGAATTTTCAGAAATGGAAAACCAATTCAAGTTACAAAGTAATGCTGCTGAAATAATTTCTGCTTTAGAAAAATCGGCTGAACTATTCGATGGTGAACAAAAAATACTGGTTTTGCTCAAAGAAAATATGCAGTATATCGGCTCATTAAAAAAATTTATTCCAGAAGCATCAGTTTGGACTGAACGCATTGAAACTACCTATATCGAACTTAAGGACATTTTATCGGAAATTTCGGCTTTTTCTGGGAAAATTAATTTTCAACCACAGAAACTTGAACAAATTCAGGAAAGAATGAATGAAATTTATTCGTTAGAAAACAAATTCAGAGTTAAAACTGTAGAAGAATTAATTCAATTAAGAGAAGATTTCGCTCTCAAAATTGAACAAACCGAACAGGATAGTGAACGTATTGAAGTCATCGATAAGGAAATAGCCGAAATTGAAACAGAATTGATGAAAATTGCAAGTGAACTTACAAAAGAAAGAAAAAAAGCCACTAAACATATTGAAGAAAACATCACAGCTCTAATGCAGCAGTTAGGCGTTCCGAATATTCGTTTCGAAGTGCATATCAAAACTCAAAATGAACTTACGATAAACGGAATGGATGAAGTAAAATTTTATTTTTCAGCAAACAAAAATCAACCTTTACAAGCTGTTCAAGAAGTAGCTTCCTGAGGCGAAATTTCAAGACTTATGCTTTGTATAAAAGCGTTGATTGCAGGAAAAACAGAACTTCCAACCATTATTTTCGATGAAATTGACATGGGAATCTCAGGTGAAATTGCACACCGCATGGGCGAAATTATGCATTCGGTAAGTAAAAATATGCAAGTTATTTCCATCACTCATTTACCTCAAATCGCGGCAAAGGGAAATCAGCATATTAAGGTTTATAAGGATGAAACAGGCCAGCGGGCTCGAACTTTCATGAAACATCTCGACCGTAAAGAACGCATAAATGAAATTGCTCAAATGCTGAGCGGACATTCAGTTAGCGAAGCCGCTCTTGCTAATGCAGTAGAATTACTTTCGGCAAATTAACTTGAAATTTCTTTATTGATTTTCCCTGAAAACACTTCGATTAATGTTACACATTTATCAGGGATAAAAATCACTTCGCCAATTGATGCAGGTATTAATATTGTTTCACCTGTGGCTACAGAGGTATAATTTCCATCAAAAAGTATTTGAAAAGCACCTTCGGTACACATATAAACCTTGAATGAATCAATATCGCCGTAATTTCTGATAATCTGATTGTCAAACTTAATCAGATTAGTAGTAAAATACTCACACGAAACCAAAGGCACAATACCATTGAGTTTATCTTGGTAGAGTATTTTTGGTTCAGATGAATAATTAAAATCAATTACATCAAAAGCTTCTTTTACATGGAGTTGACGAGCACTTCCTTTATCATCCAACCTGTTGTAATCAAATATTCTGTAAGTAATATCACTGGTTTGCTGAATTTCAGCAAGCAAAATCCCACTTCCAATAGCATGAACCTGACCGGCTGGCAAAAAAAACACATCACCTTTGCTTACTGCTATTCTTTTGAGAATATTCTCTATCTTATTTTTTTCAAGTGCTTCAGTGTACTTTTCCGGAGTTATTCCAAATTTTAAACCAACTATTAATTCAGCATTTGGTTCTGCTTCCATCACATACCACATTTCTGTTTTACCAAAAGAGTTATGACGTACAGAAGCAATAGCATCGCCGGGATGTACCTGAATTGAAAGATTTTCAGCAGCATCAATAATTTTAAAAAGCAGTGGAAAATTTAATCCGTACTGCTTATAAACTCCCTCGCCAACCAAATCACCCATGTAAACTTCAACGAGTTCAGTAAGCGTATTACCTGCAAGATAACCATTGCAAACTACCGATTCATCCCCTACGTAAGCTGATAGTTCCCAGCTTTCACCAATTTTTTTGCTTTTTGTCGATTTGTTTAATTTGGTAGAAAGTTTTTTTCCACCCCAAATACGCTCTTTTAAAATGGGTGTAAATTTTAGTGGGTATAGACTCATTTTTTTATTTAACAATTAACAACTTAAAACTTACGAAAGCAAATACAAAAAAACAAATAATTTCAACATAAAGTGATATTATTTGTTTCAAAATTAATTCAAGCTTGTTTAGTTAAAAAAGAATTCGATTTTTTTACTACAATCATGAGATCAGTTTTATTCTATGCCGGCAAGTTTTTTTTCCCATTTCCAAGCACTCTTTAATGTATCATCAACTGTTTCAACAGCTTTCCATCCAAGCACATTATTGGCATAAGTAGGATCAGCCCAAACTTTTTCGATATCACCCTCTCGTCGGCCAACAATTTTGTATGGCACCTTAACATTGTTAACCCGTTCAAATGAGTTAATAATTTCAAGAACAGACAATCCACGACCTGTTCCAAGGTTGAAAGTTTCTACCTGTTCGGGTGAAATGTTCATTATTAATCTTTTTACAGAAATTACGTGCGCTTTTGCCAGGTCAACTACGTTAATATAATCGCGGATGCACGAACCATCCGGAGTGTTATAATCATCGCCAAAAACACTCAGTTGCTTGCGGATACCGATTGCTGTTTGGGTTACAAAAGGAAGTAAATTGTTTGGCACACCGTTTGGAAGTTCACCGATTTCAGCGCTTGGATGTGCTCCGATTGGATTAAAATATCTTAACAAAATGCTTTTGTAAAAAGAATTTGCATGTGCTGTATCACGTATTATCTCCTCTCCTATCTGTTTTGTATTTCCATAAGGAGCAAGAGCCATCTTAATGGGCGCATCTTCTGTAACCGGCAATATATCGGGTTGACCGTAAACAGTACATGAAGATGAAAAAACAAAATTTTTCACATTGTGAATTGGCATAAGTTGTAATAAATTTATTAACGAAACTAAATTATTTCGATAATAAAAAAGTGGTTTTTCAACTGATTCGCCCACTGCTTTACTGGCTGCAAAATGAATTATGGC
>CAYQWD010000121.1:0-7524 GCA_964420955.1 uncultured Paludibacter sp.
AAAACATCACTATATGTTCTTATCCATATATTTTTAGCCCCATCTTCATACAAATCTTTTATTTTACCGCTCGAAAGTGAGTTTTGTATGCTCGACTCGGGAATGAGAGTTTTAATTCTGATGCCATCAAACCGATTAAGCCCGTTTAGCGATCCAAACCACAAAAAACCGGTAGTGTCCTGCAAAATACAGCGTATAGTGTTGTCAGAAAGTCCATTGTTTGTTGTCAGTCTGTCGATAATGGTCAGATTTTCGGCTTTCAATACACTTAATGTGAATAATAACAATGCTATCGTTGTTATTGTGATTTTGTGTTTCATGTTTTTTTCGATAGATTTTTTCGAAGAAAAAAGAATAAAAAAGATTGCGCGAAGATAAAACTAATTGAATGATTTTTAAATTAAGTATTTGATTTTTATAATGTTTTAACCCCGAATTTTTAAGTTAAATTGCGTAATTGTGATAAACATTGCATAAGTTTTAATGTGAATGTATTTTTTTACATTATTTTTTTATCGGAAATTATATTATTTTGCCAATTGTATGAATTAGTTTTTGGCTTATAAATGCTAATAGCTAATTTTTGGAATTTCATGCAATATAAAAATGTGGTATTTATGAAAAAAATGTTGTTCTTCCTTTACCTGATATCAGGTTCGATATTTTCACTCGTTTCTCAGGAATTCTCGCTCCCCCTTTCGGGTACTTGGAATTTTTCAATCGATCGTACCGATGCAGGAATTGTCCAAAAATGGTTTACGGGAAATTTTACTGACAATAAAATTAATTTGCCCGGATCAATGGCCGAGAATCTCAAAGGCGATGAAATTACTCTCGAAACAAAATTTACCGGAAGCATTTATGACAGTTCATGGTATTATAATCCTGCAATGGAAAAATATCGTCAGGCAGGAAATCTGAAAATGCCTTTCTGGTTAACTCCTGCAAAACATTATGTAGGTATTGCTTGGTATAGTCGCGAAGTTGTTATTCCTGCCTCATGGCGCGGTATGCATTTGCGGTTGTTCTTGGAGCAGCCACATTTTATTACCAAAGTTTGGCTGAACAATACTTTTATCGGAACCGGAAATTCGCTTAATACGCCGCATGTTTTCGATTTTCCATCCAACATTAAACCCGGAAAATACCGTATTACAATTCAGGTAGATAATAGCCTGAAAACAATTGATGTAGGCGCAAACTCGCACAGCGTAACCGACCACACGCAGGGAAACTGGAACGGAATTGCCGGACGAATTGAATTGCAGGCTTTACCAAAATTATTTTTTGATGATATTCAGATTTATCCCGATGTGAAAAATAAATGTGCCAAAGTTAAAATTGCCCTGCGCAATCTCACTCATTCAAATATTAAAGGAATTTTGAAACTGAACGCATCAAGTTTTAATTCAGAAAAAACCCACTCGGTAAATACACTTCCTGTCGAAGTTAACCTCCTTAAATCCGATTCACTCAAATTTGTTGAACTTACACTCAGGTTTGACGATGGTATGCTCACTTGGGACGAATTTGATCCATCGCTATATATGCTTACTGCTACTATAAGTTCAGAAAAAACCACACACACACGTAAAGTGCAGTTCGGTATGCGCGAAATGAGCATCGAAGGGAAATATTTCCTTATCAACGGAAAAAAAATTATGCTTCGCGGAACTGTCGAAAATGCACTTTTCCCCCTTACAGGTTATTATCCCAATGATGAAGCATCGTGGGAAAGAGTTTTCCGCATTTGCAAATCTTACGGATTAAATCATGTTCGGTTTCATTCTTGCAGTCCTCCCGAAGCCGCATTTATTGCTGCTGATAAAATTGGAATTTATCTTCAGCCCGAAGGTCCAAGTTGGCCTAATCATTCCACGCAACTCGGACGTGGCTTGCCAATTGATACTTATTTGCTCGAAGAAACCAAACGTATGACCAGAGCTTTCGGAAATTTTGCATCGTTTACTTTTCTGGCGGCAGGCAATGAACCTCGTGGAGCTTGGGTGCCATGGGTAACAAAATTTGTAAACTATTGGAAAGCCACTGACCCTCGCCGACTTTATACCGGAGCTTCGGTTGGGCAAAGCTGGGCATGGCAACCTGCCAATCAATTCCACGTTAAAGCAGGCGCTCGTGGCTTAAACTGGTCAGGAACCCGTCCTGAAACAATTTCGGATTACCATGAACGTATAGATACAATAAAAGCGCCTTATGTTTCTCACGAAACAGGTCAATGGTGCGTTTTCCCAAATTTCGATGAAATAAAAAAATATACCGGCGTTACACGCGCAAAAAACTTTGAACTCTTCCGCGAAAATCTTGCCGACAATGATATGGCACATTTATCAACCGAATTTCTAATGGCATCAGGAAATTTGCAGGCGCTTTGTTATAAACATGAAATTGAACGCACCCTGCGTACTCCCGGCTATGCCGGATTTCAATTGCTCAGTTTAAATGATTATTCGGGACAGGGCACTGCACTTGTAGGAGTGCTCGATGCTTTTTGGGATGATAAACCTTATATGAATGCCGCAAAATTTCGTCGGTTTTGTAATACAACTGTGCCACTGATGCGTACCAATAAGTTTGTTTATCGAAATTCTGACACTTTAAGTGCAGTCGTAGAAATTGCTCATTTTGGCAACGGTCCGCTGAAAAAATCGCAAATTGTTTGGCGAATATTTGATAAATTCGGGTTGCAATTACAAAAAGGGAAATTCGCCGAGTCAGATATTCCGGTAGGCAGTAATAATATTGCAGGAAATTTAAAAATTCCACTGATTAACTTTAAATCTGCTTCAAAATACAAAATCGAAATTGCCATAGAAGGAACGGAGTTTGCAAACGATTGGGATTTCTGGGTGTATCCCTCGAGTTTACCTGAAATTTCTACTGATGGAATTTATATATCCAATACTTTCGATGAAAAAGCACGACAAACCTTAAATAATGGCGGAAAAGTTCTGATTTTGGCAGCCGGAAAAATCAGTTACGGAAAAGATGTAGTGCAGTATTATCAACCTGCATTTTGGAATACTTCATGGTTCAAAATGCGTCCGCCACACACTACAGGTGTATTTATAAGAAATTATCATCCTGTTTTCCGGCATTTTGAAACAGAATCGTGGGGTAATATTCAGTGGTGGGAATTGATTAATCGATCGCAAACCATGCTGCTTTCAGATTTTCCTGCCGGCTTTGAGCCTATTGTACAGCCTATTGACACATGGTTTATCAACCGAAAACTTGGCTCTCTTATCGAAGCACAGGTTGGAAAAGGGAAAATTGTAATTACAACACTCGATTTGCAAAATAACCTGAAGAGTAGGCCTGTGGCTGCACAATTGTATTATGCATTGATTAGTTACATGCAGTCTGATAAGTTTCGTCCCCATTCTTATGTTTTATCTGATCAAATTTCTGAATTATTCACAAAGAATGCTCCTCCTGTGAGTTTCTTCACTAAATCAAGCCCAGATGAATTAAGGCAAGGTGTTCAATAATACATGAAAACATGTGACAGTAACTACCCTAATGTTTGATAATTATTGGGGAGTTACTGCATTTCTGTCGCTTTGATTTTTTTGTTCATTCGATTGTTAAATTATAAGTCCCTGATTTTAACAACAGACAAATTATTTCTCATTCGATTGAATAATTAACATTGCATTTCTGTTTTTTATCAGAAATATAGTTGTAATTCACAATAAATGTAAAATAAACTTAATTATATTTTCAAAAAAATACATATTATAATAATTAGTCGTATTTTTGCATTTTCTTAAGAAAATATATATTTACCGCAAAATGCATTAAATATCATAAATGTAATAAACACAATATTTCTTGCATCAATTTTGAAGATTAAATTCTATAATTTTCAATTTTTTTATTTTATTTCAATTTAACGGTTTAAACTTTTAAAAAAAATTAATTATGAAAAAAAATCTGTTGCAAAAGTCATGTTCTTTTTCTGTGAAAAATCCACAACTTTCTTTTAAATTAGCTGTAATCTCAGCTTTAATCAGCTACTCGACCCTTAACCTTAATGCTGCTACCATTTACATTAACCGCGATACAAACTGGAGCGAGATAACCGGTGGTTCAGGTCTCGGAGGAAAACCCAACGCTAACGATATAATTATTAATCAGCATAGCATTTTAACTATTGATGTTAATAATGCAGAATGTGCATCATTAACTATTGGAGGCCCTGGTAAATACGGAGCGTTGAATTTCATTTCTTCCGGTTTTTTAACTGTATCAGGCAGTGTAACATTTCAAGGAAATAAAATTAACACATTTGATATGACTAATGGTGGAATTTTGAAATGTGCAGGAATTATATTGACAAATTCAAATTTAATATGGGCAGCCGGTTTGGGTACTATAGAATTAACTGCTCCCAATACATTACCATCAAGTGGTTTTACTAGATTTAATAATCTGATTATAAGCGGTGGAACAACAATATTAGGAACTTCAATTACTGTAATCGGAAATCTGACACAAAACGCAGGAAATATTACAGTTAATAATGGAGATACTTTAGCAGTTAATGGCACTCACACTGCAGGAACAAATATTGTGTCAGGTGCCGGTACTTACC
The DNA here is from genome assembly GCA_964420955.1 of uncultured Paludibacter sp. Classification (GTDB taxonomy): domain Bacteria; phylum Bacteroidota; class Bacteroidia; order Bacteroidales; family Paludibacteraceae; genus Paludibacter. Next base: position 4,616 of record CAYQWD010000121.1, read on the forward strand.
GATTGGCAAATACAGGTGTGCTGATAACTGCAAATCTTGCAGGTATAACAACTTCAGGCGCTTCAGGAACAATACAAACCGCTACGCGTAATTTTAATTCTGCAAATTATACTTTTAACGGAGGCGCCAATCAGGTTTCGGGCAATGCTTTGCCGGCAACGCTTGCTACACTAAACATACAAAACAATTCGGGAGTATTTACATTTACGAATGCAAGCACTAATGTTACTACTTTGAATCTCGCTCCGGGAGCAAAACTGACAATCAATGTCGGACAAACTGTAAATGCTACACAATTGAATATTCAAAGCAGCGCCGCAGGAACAGCAACAATTCTGAATAATGGTACATTTAATCCAACGCAAACCACAGCTCAGCAATATGTCGATACTATCCGCAACTGGTATTTATCGCCTGTAGTGGCTTCGGCTACTCCGGCAGGAATAGGAGCAAATCCGATATATCGTTGGGCAGAAAACGGAACGCCACAGAATTGGATAGCTGCATCATCTCTAAGCAAAGGTGTTGGTTACATACTCAGACCTGCATCAGTAAGGTCAATTTTTAGTTACACTGGCATTTTGAACGATGGTGATATCAGTATGCCGCTTACGAGAACTCCAAACACAGCTAAAGCTGGATTTAATCTTATTGGCAATCCGTACCCTTCCTTTCTGAATGTAGCAAATCCAATAAATGGTAATGCCTTATTGGAAAAAACAATATGGTATAGAACAACAAGTACTACTAATAATAAGCTTTACTATTTTGAAACACTGAACACCGCATCGGGTATTGGAACCAATCTTAGCGGACGCGGTACTGTTACAGGAATTGTTCCGCCCATGCAGACTTTCTGGGTTAGGGCAACCGGCAACACAACACTTAATTTTAGCAATGCTAATCGTTCGCATGCTGGTGTTAGTCCCAATCCATTGCGCGTTACATCGGCAACTGCTGATGTACAGCAAGATATTCGATTGAGCGTAACCAACGGTATCGCTATGGATGAGGCTATTCTTGTTTTCAACGAAAATGCCACTGATGGACTTGATATCTACGATTCGGAAAAATGGACAAATAATAATGCCGCCATTCCTGAAATATACACCAAAGTTGGCAATAAAGAGTTGGCAATTAACGGAATGGATTTGCCGGAGCCTGTTGAGTATATTAATCTGGGATTCAGAACTACGGATGCAACAGTAAGAACATATACAATTTCGCTGACTGAAACGACTAATTTTGAACCAGGTACTCAAATCATTCTTTATGATGGAGCTGTACCAAATTATTTAAACCCCGGTGATTCTTACTCATTTATTTCGGGAGCAATAAATGACCCTGACAGGTTTACAATTATAATTAAATCTCCGGGTACAAGCACATCACTTAAAAACAATAGTGCAGGCAATGTAAGTATCCTGACAAATGATCAAGGACAGGTATCGGTATTTATCAATGCTGATATTGCAAGTGATGCAAAAGTAACGCTTTATACAATGAGCGGACAAATTGTTAAATCGCAATTAATTTCAGCTTCGAAAACAAATATTGATGCTCCAAATGGTATATATCTGGTTAAGGTAACCAATGCAGGGCATTCAACATCTGCAAAAGTAGTTATTCAGTAAAAATGATATTAATAAAAATATTGCAAATGGAAAAATTAAGAATGCTTTACGAAGCACCTGAATTAGTCAGGATAGAATTGGATAACGAAATTTCGCTGGTATTGTCAACCGACAATCTTCCGCCTGTAGCGCCGGGTGAAAATTCAGGCACCAATGTTAACGGTTGGAGCGAAAGTAGTGTAGTGGAATATTTTTAGGATATATTAAAATAAATCATTCAAAAAAACGCATTGTTTAATAGCAGTGCGTTTTTTTTGTAAGTAAGTGCTAAATACATGACAAAAATTTATATATATGTGATATTGAAGAAAATAGAACGCTGATTAAACGGATTTTAATCTCGCCTTTGGCGAGATGATTTCAGTTACTTATCTTAATCCAATCTTGCTTGCAAGATTTAATCCATTTGGTCTCGGATACCGAACGACCGCTATTTTGCGGTCTGTCGGGTAAATTCTAATATTTTTTTTTAATATTTCACATCAGTCTCCCGATAGCCATCGGAATCTGCATTCTATTTTTTGTCATGTACCAAGAAGTAAGTGTTTAAAAATAAGTTTATTAATTGAAACACTTAATATGATTTTACCAGATAACACCTGACAGATTTTAAAAACCTGTTAGATTGCCTGAATAGCATAAACTAATTTAGAGCAACTGCTTAATTTAAAAAGATACAATTGATTTTTTGTTAACCTGAAGAATATAAGAATAAATTGGAAACCATTTTACAATAAAAAAAATTAGAGATATCTGACTTCACAGGTCAGAGATTACTGTAATACAGTTGAAACCCCCAAAACCCATTTATAGTCATCTATTAAAATTTTTTTCGCTTATTTTCAATAATATTTGCATTAATATTTGCAGAAACGAAATTTATTCCGTTTCTTTGCATTTCATAAAAGAAATGTATTACTATCGTCAGTCTGTATCCAATTCTATCGCAAACCGATTTTTTGCACACCTGCGTATTTATACCTGTCTTTTTACAAAAACAATTTATAATTTATTTTTTACAATTTTATTTTTATGAACATTTACGTAGGTAACTTAAGTTACAAAGTGAGAGAAAACGATTTGAAGGAAGTTATGGAAGAGTACGGTCAGGTTGATTCATGCAAAATTATTACCGACCGCGATACACGTCGCTCAAAAGGTTTTGGATTTGTTGAAATGCCCGATAATGATGCCGCCCGCAAAATGATTGCAGAACTCAACGGTGCCGAATTTGATGGCCGCCCAATGGTTGTGAAAGAAGCTTTACCCAGAAAC
>CAYQWD010000122.1:0-7479 GCA_964420955.1 uncultured Paludibacter sp.
CACTGTCATTCAGAGCGAAGCGAAGAATCTCAAATATTTAGTCGGTCAGTAGTGAAAAAAAATGATAAACATGAGTTGATTTTTTTTCAATCCTGTAATTGCAGTCATAATTTGAAATGTTACTTTTTCATATTTAATTAACAATGTTTTAATTAAGGCTTGTTCATTCCAACTGCAATTTTTCACAGTGTTAAAAGTGCTTTTTCGCATTTTTCAGCTTATCAGAAGCGAATTTTTTTCAAAAAACACCCAAAAATCGAAAAAAATGAACATGATTTTGAAAAATATCTACTTTTTACTGTTGTGAAAAACTAAATTTAATTATATTTGCAGCAACTAACGTGTTAATTTAATAACTAACTAAATTTGAAAGACAATGGAAGAACTAGTAAAGAAAATCGCTGAAGCTTATGAAGTATTTGCAAAAGATGCAAACGCTCAGGTTGAAAAAGGTAACAAAGCCGCCGGAACACGCGCTCGCAAGGTTTCTCTCGATCTTGAAAAACTTTTAAAAGAATTCAGAAAAGTATCTATCGGCGAAGCTAAAAAATAATTGATTACTATTCAATTTTACAAGACAGTCGATTTTTCTGTTTTTGTATTGAACTATTATACCCGCATGACATAATATCAAGCGGGTATTCTTTTTGCCGGTCATATTTTTTGTGAATTTTTCTTTTGTTAAGATCAATTTAAACTCAGCAATTGGGATTTTGTCAGTCAATAGCCGTAGTTTTTTTAAAAAATAACTTTTTTACAATCTGTCTAAGATTTGTGATTTCCTGAAACAATCGAAATGTAAGCATTGTAAAAATTTAAAAAAACATCGGTTCGTTATTTACAGCAAGCGATTTATCCGAAATGCTTTGATTTTCAAACAACGAATTCAAATATGTGTTAATGATTGTGTTTGAAATAAGTTGTAGCAATGCATTTTTTACAAGGATTATTTCGTTCTCAGGTATGTTTTTATTCACAAGTCCTCGTATTTGAATCACTTCTCTTTTTTGTTGAATTAAACAATGCAATTCGGCACAGGAAATTTCTTTCTGTTTCAACTGTTCAATCCATTTTTCAATCTCAGGTTTCAAATCAATAAGTGTTTGCTGGGCATCTGAACGTATTTCTACGCGATAATTAACAAGCGATGATTGAGTAATAAAGTTTACTTCGCGTTTGATGCGATTGTAAACTCTCTGAAAGCCGAATTTTTGTAGTGCGTTCATAATAAGCTCATTTATTGTTTTCAAAAATTGATCCCATTAGCATATAAGTTCTAAAATTTAAACAGTTAAAACATTAAATAAGTTTATTTTTTTTGTCAAGTTCCAATAAATTTTTGTTAAACAGCCTTGCAAATCGTAAGTTCTATTCTTGTTAAATATTTCAGTGATTTCCTGTATAAAACCTTTTACAGGGTTAACACACCTATAACTATTATTATCCAACCCCATAATAGTTCTGTAGTAAAGGATTTTTCACACTTACTACTTTAGATGTTTTTTTTTGACGAATCAGTAAAGTTTACCCATGGTTTTTTTGGATACAAACACGTAAAAAAAAGTGGCTTTCTGTTATAGCAGAAAGCCACTTTTATGTTAATTTAAAGAAAAATCAGTCTTGTTGTTATTCTAAAATTTACAGAATAACTTTGGCAATTCTATCGCCAACTTTCACTATCAATACGCCTGACGATTCAATTGCAATACTGTTACTTCCATCGGTAGCCAATGTATTTACAATGCGTTGCCCTACTGCATTGAAAATTTCGATACGTTCTCCTGCTGTTGCATTGAACATTACTTTTCCATTAGATGCATTAACAGCCAATGTTGTAAATACAGGATTTATAGCTGAAGTTATGCCTGTGCTTACTGGGGTTGGAGATCCTGTAGTGAAATCATTGCCAATATTTCCAGTATATAAATAAGGGATTAAATTTGTTGATACACGTGCTGGTGGTGCAGGAGGCTGAGGAGTAATTTTGCGGTGTGCTGAAGTGGTGTTCGATGTTGCAGCCATGGCGCTTCCCCAAACAGGTACAGCTGTAGTGCCATAAGGTAAATAATCAACAAATGCGGGATTGTTAATTATTGAATTAATATCACTGCTGTTTATATCCTGAGCTGCAGAAGTTCTGTAAAGTATTATTTTTCCTCCTGTTGCACCCATAGCTATATCACATTTTGCATCGGGATAGGTTAAATCAACTGTGCCGCTTGAACCTGCAGCTGCCTGAATCAAGAAATGACTTCCTGAAGGTATATATTTTCCGGCAGGTAATACAAAAATATTTGCAGCTGTTGCTGTTCCTGTTCCTGTGCTACTGTAGTATTGTACGCTCCAGCCACCAATTTCAACAGTTTCTGTTGTAGTATTATATAGTTCAATAAAGTCATTTTTCAATGTTGCACCTGAGTTGCCACCACCGCCATAAACTTCGGTAATAATTACTGCTCCGCTAACAGTAGGAACAACAACTGTGCCTGTAAGGTTTTTGGTAACTTCTGCAGCACCGTTACTATTCAATCTTAATGTTGCTGTATGTGTTCCAATTGCTGATGGTGTATAAGTAATCGTAGCTAATCCACCAGTTGAAGGAAGTGGCGAGGTAACTGAAAACATTGCAGCATCAGCGCCATCAATTGTAAGTGTAATATTGCCGGTCAGATTTGCGCCCGAAACATTAATTATTTCAGAATCGGTATTTCCTAATGTACAACTCATTTGCGGTATGGTAACTTCGGTAACCGTAATTGTGGGAACGGCAGATGTTACATTTAAAGTGTAAGTTGCAGTATTTGCACAATAGGTGGCATCTGCAGCCTGATTTGCAGTAATAACTGTTGAACCAGCTCCTACAAGTGTTACCTCGCCAGTTGTGCTATTCACTGTAGCTACACCGGTTGCTGAGCTCGAATAGGTTATTGTTCCGGTACTATTAGTAGTAGGTGTAATTGTAAAGGGTGCATCAGAAGTTAATTTAGCAATCGGTGAAGTTGCAAAAGCAAGGGTCGATGTAGTGCAGGCAGGTCCTATCTCGCCTACAATATCAGACCACAATGTAGAAATTCTAATTCCATCAATCTTAATATTTGGTGTAGTTGAGCCTTGACGAAGAGCTACCGAACCTATATTAGCTAAGTCAGTTCCAGCTGCATCTGTGTTTGAAATCCATCCGGAAGTTGGGATGGCAGCATTTAATGGCGGATTGATGTAAATTGAGGCAACATCATTTGTTGTGCCGGATACAATTTCATACCTTAACACTAAAAGATATGTTGTATTCATCGAGTAATTTGTGCTGCTGTAATTAACAGTAGTTGTTGACTGGGATATACCAAACTGAATGTTGTCACTTGCATCTTTTTTTACAAATACTCTACCTCTAAAGTTTGTGCTTATTGTTGTTGCCCCAACGTGAAAAAAATAATCTCCTGTGGTATTTGCTGATGATACATTTACCAAAACAGCAGCGTAAATGGTACCAGAAGTTTGAGCGGTAAAAGTTCTGTGCAAATCTTCACCTGAGGTCGTCAAAGAGGTTTCGTTTCCAACTCCTGAAGAAGCATACCCTGGGTATGTTATTGATGAAATTGAAACAGCCGGTGAATTTGAACCAGATCCACTGTGAGCAGTCCATCCATTATCTTTTAATGCTGAACCGATTGTGTAATTGAAATTCTCTACGAGAAGTTGTGCTGAAACAGAAAATGTTCCGAAAAACATCATTGTTGCCACCATTAACATTTTGAATAAAGTAATTTTCTTCATATTTTTTTTGAATAAATAATATTGTTATATTGTTGTTAAAAATTTCAGAATTTGTAATTTCTGAGAAATATAACCCCAAAGATAGTAATAAAGTTTAGAAAAACAGGCGTTTTTTAAATATTTAATTGTTTTGTAATTTCAATTTTTTGAATGTAATGGTTTGTAACTCAAAAATGTTTAAATATTGAGCAGGTTGCAATCAAATATCTACGTATGTGCAAACTTGCGAAGTTAATTTAACTGCTCAATAAATACACTCATTAAATAGTAACTTTTTCCCTTGGGTTGATATATATTTGCATTATAAATATTACTTTTGTAAACTTTTTCAGTTATGATTTAAAAATCCAAGTGATTTACATTGAACAGAACACATCAATTTAACTTACTTGCATTTGTTTATTTACATTAATTCTACTTTATAAAAATGAAAAACAAGTACAGAGATTTAATCGAACAGTCCTTCGAATTTCCAAATGAGGAGTTCGATGTGGAGGATAATCAATTAGAGTGGAACGGTGTGCCAATGATGGATATTATCAAGCAATATGGCACTCCGCTCCGTGTGGCATATCTGCCCAAAATAGGTCAGAATATACAGAAAGCAAGGCGTATGTTCAATGTGGCTATGGCTAAAGTGGATTATAATGGCGATTATAATTACTGTTATTGTACAAAAAGTTCGCATTTTTCATTTGTTATGGAAGAAGTTTTGAAACATGGTGTACATATCGAAACATCATCTGCTTTTGATATTAATATTATCGAATCACTGGATGAACAGAACTTACTTAAGAAAGATACTTATGTAGTTTGTAACGGATTTAAACGACCTCAATATGTGGAAAATATTCAAAATCTTATTCGCAATGGATTCACAAATGTTATACCCATTCTGGATAATAAGTTTGAATTGGACTTGTTGTTGAAAGATTTCGATTATGAATTTCAAGTAGGTATTCGAATTGCATCGGAAGAAGAACCCAAATTTGATTTTTATACTTCACGATTGGGAATACGTTACAATGATATAATTCCTTATTATATAAAACATATAGCGTCAAACAGTAAGGTAAAGCTGAAAATGTTGCATTTTTTTATCAATACCGGAGTTAAGGATACAGCATATTACTGGAACGAATTGAGCAAGGCAGTAAATCTGTACTGCGAACTGAAAAAGAAATCGCCCGAACTGGACAGTTTGAATATTGGTGGAGGTTTTCCAATTCAAACACACCTTGATATGCAGTATGATTACGAATATATTGCCGAGGAAATTGTTGCCCAAATTAAAATAATATGTACGCAAAACGGTGTGCCTGAGCCACATATATTTACAGAGTTTGGCTCATATACTGTTGGCGAAAGTGGTGCAATGCTTTATTCCATCGTGAACCAGAAAAAGCAAAACGATCGTGAGTTGTGGAATATGATTGATAGTTCATTTATGACAACCTTGCCTGATACATGGGCTATCAATCAGCGCTTTGTGTTTCTGGCAATAAATAACTGGGATTCGGAATATGAACGAGTAAATCTTGGAGGACTAACTTGCGACAGTGAAGATTTTTATAATGCCGAAGTGCATTCAAATGCTATTTTTTTACCTAAAATGCAGGAAGATCGCGAACAATATATCGGATTTTTCCATACAGGAGCGTATCAGGAGTCGCTTGGCGGCTTTGGCGGCATTCAACATTGTTTGATTCCGGCGCCAAAACTGGTTATTATCGATAAGGATGAAGATGGTGAATATTACACCAAACTTTTCGCCAAGGAGCAAAGCTATAAATCGATGCTTAAAATATTGGGATATTAAAGAATATTGTTAAGTTTTTTCTTCCGGTTTTTGGAAAAACAAGGCTGTAAAGTAATTATTCGCCAAAATCTCGTTCTGAAAAAAAATATCAGAAGGAGATTTTTTTTTGAAAAACAAATGAGTTTTGTGAAAAAATGAAATTAGATACAATTTATTTTGAAAATAATTTCTTAAGCTGATATTCAACAAACCTAAAATCAGACTCATTGCAATTTCGTTGTACCAAACTGACATATATTTAACCGAATACCATAAATAAAAGTACTAAATTTGCAGTATAATATCAAAAATAATGAAGAAAAGAAATTTAACCAATATTATTTTATGTTTATTCATAAGTGAGTTTTTAATTGCAACTCCCAAAGCTGTTAAGGTTGCAGTCAGTTATCCAAATACTTCTGCCTACGTAATGGGTACAGGTGAACAGCTTTCGGGTCAGCAGTTCCAAACAGATGGAATTGTAACTTACAAAGGCTATCAATATACAGTTTATTATAACAAAACCCGTAATGTATGCATTGCCCGCCGTAAAATGCCTGTGGGAGCATGGGAGGAAGTTGTACTGCCATACAAAAATACTGTCGATGATGCACATAATGTAATTGTAATTGGTATCAGTCCGGGCGATGGTCGCATTCATCTCGCATATGATCATCACAACGACAATCTTCGTTATTGCTATTCAATCGCTGGCTCGGCAAATAATCCCGAAAATATGCCATGGCATAATTCTACTTTTTCAGCAACAACCAATATTATGGATAAGGCTGTGCCGAATGTTACATATCCGCGATTTATAACCAAACCTGATGGAAATTTACTTTTCGAATGTCGTTTTCGTTGGAGTGGCTATGGCGACAGTTATTTGCGCGAGTACGACTCAAAAACACAAAAATGGAGTCTAATTGGAAGATATATACAGGGCGAAGATGTTACACCTGATGCTTGTGCATATATCAATGGTATCACTTATGATAAGAATGGAAAATTGCATGTTACATGGTGCTGGCGCGATGATTTTGGAGGTGGAAGTAATCACGATTTTTACTATGCATTCAGCGAAGACCATGGGCGTACATGGAAAGATACTTTTGGAGATGCAAAAGCAGCAGTTGATGTTATGGATCCAGTGGAGGACAGAGTTACTCGAAACGCATTGGGACAAACCAAGAAAACCTATCAGATAGAAGCAATTCCTTACAATAGAGGCTACATTAATCAAGAAACGCAGGATGTTGATACACGTGGGCGTATTCACGCTGTAAATTCGCATATTCCCGATGGACAAGCTTCGGATGCTAATTGGGCAAGTTCACGCACGAAAGCTCGTTTGTATCACAGGTTTCGCAAAGAAGATGGAACATGGGTAAAAAGGTTAATAACAGTAAACGGTGTTTCGGTTTATTCCACACGTCGTGTAAATCTTGCCATCGACAGTTTTGATAATGCTTATGTAATAGCAAATGGATATGGTGTTTTAATGGCATCTTCTGTTGATGATTATTCAACATGGAAATTGCTAACGGAAGATGGAAAAACTGGATTTTATTCCGAGCCGCTAACCGATAGAGCTTTGCTTCGCGAAAATGGCGTTCTTTCTTTTGTTTATCTCAGCGCTGATGGTAAAATATCTGTTTTCGATTATCTGACAAAAAACCCGCAAACTCCTGCTGGAGGGGGACTGAAAGTGGAATATTTTTCAAATGAGAATTTTACGGGTAAAATTTCTGAGGAAATTGTGGCAACTCCTGATTTAAGCTCTGTTCCATCTGCTACCAAAAGCATTCGTTGGTCGGGCGCTTTTCAAACTATCGAAGGTGAACAATATACTTTACATCTCACAACCAATGCACGTACAGATGTATATGTAAATGATAGATTGCAGA
>CAYQWD010000123.1:0-3520 GCA_964420955.1 uncultured Paludibacter sp.
CTTTAATCCGCTAAGTCCGTGTGAATCTGCGTTCTATTTTTTGTCATGTACCAAGAATATTTTTTTAATCCCTTTTTTTATTTTCAACTCATATTACAATAAATTTTTATTGCTATTTCAACCGGTTCCGGTTACAATGCTTCTGGTTCTGGTCGGGATTACATTCAAAAAATAGAACTTTAACTATCCGGAGTGTATACATTAATTGTTATTAAAACTGAACCTGTGGCGCTTTTTCACTACCATCTTCAGCTTCGAAATAAGGTTTTTTCTCGAAATTGCCGATTGATGCTACAAAATTGTACGGTACTTTACGAATGGCAGTGTTGAATGCCTTGGCTACTTCATTAAATCGGGTACGTTCGGTTGATATACGGTTTTCAGTTCCCTCAAGTTGAGCCTGTAACTCTATAAAATTTTGATTGGCTTTTAAATCGGGATAATTTTCAGTAATCATAAGCAATTTGCCCAGCGCCGATGAGAGTTCGCCCTGTGCTGCCTGAAATTGCTGCATTTTTTCGGGTGTCAGGTTTTTAGTATCTACAGTAACCTGTGTTGCTTTTGCACGTGCTGCAACTACAGCTTCGAAAGTTGCACTTTCGTGTTTGGCGTATCCTTTTACGGTTTCTACCAGATTAGGAATTAAATCGGCACGCCGTTGATACTGATTTTCTACATTTCCCCATTGGCTGTTTACAGTTTCTTCCTGCGAAACAAGTTTGTTGTATATACCTACACCCCAAAGCGCTAAAACTGCAAGCGCAATAACAATAATCAGTGTACTTGAAATTTTTTTCATTACGTGAATTTGTTTTGTGAATGAATAATAATTTGAAAATATGAGTTGTTAAAAACATTTACCATCCGCTTGTAGAGCCTCCGCCACCCGAAAGTCCACCGCCAAAACTGCCGCCACTAAAGCCACCACCGCCAAAACCACCCCGACCGCTGAATAAACTTCCACCAGCTGCACCGCCTATAATAGCCCCTGATCGTTGAAGACGTGGTATGCTTCGGTTGCGATTTTCCTCGAAGCCACAAAATGAGCAACGGAATGTGGTACGTTCCGTTCCTGCTGAAATATAAGTTGGAGCAACAACAGTACGTTTACTATGCTGAATAAATGCTTTTGTGCTGCATCGTGGGCAGGGAGAGTATGCGCTGGGCTTATCTAAAGTGAAAATTGCCTCGTTACCACAATTATCACACACAAAAACATCGTAATCAATGGCATGCAGTTGTTCTTCAAATTGTTGAGAAAGTTTTAAATGTTCATCTTCACGGTTTTCGGGCAAAATGTGCATCAAATCGCTACATTCAGTACATTTAATTGGTTCTCGTCTTACTTTGTTCATAACTCTTTTTGCATAAACCGAAGCCGGAAGCGTTGTAAGTGGAACAGGGAATAAAAATAATAAAAGTGCAGGAGTCATGTTTAGTACCATAATGCCCAAAAATCCAACAACTGGCACTAAAATCGAAATAAGAAAGATTAATCCATTTTTTTCGTTTTTTATGGCTTTGTAACGAGCTATATTTTCCCGAAATAGCAAATTGTTCTTTATTTTTTGAATACGGTTTTGTAGCCAAAGTAATGCTAAAAGCCCAATAAGAAGGTACACAGCCAAAGCGTATGGTATTACTTCTTTCAAGTTTAAAGGTGTGTCTGTAACTTTATCGAAGGTCTGGCTGCGAATAATAGAAACTGCTTTTTTTGTACCCTCAAGAATTCCGCGGTCAAAATCACCATTGCGGAAATGCGGTATCATGTTCTTCATCTGAATCCGTTTACTGATAGCATCGGGCATTATGCCTTCAAGTCCGTAGCCGGTTTCGAAACGTACTTTTTTCTGATCAAGTACAAAGAGAATGAGAAGTCCATTGTTTTGGTTTGCTTTGCCAATTCCCCAATGTTTAAAAAGTTCGGTTGCAAAAATATTTATATCTTCAAAACCGATTGAATTTAGAAGCACAACAGCAACTTCAGTTCCTGTATTTTTTTCAAGTGAATCAAGTAAAATATTGATTTCTGTTACAGTGTTGCTTTCAATTATTCCATCGGGATTGCTTACGAAAGTTCGGCTATCGGCAATTTTAGGATTTGGTGTAGAATTTACAGTATAAGTTGCATTTAATGTCAAATTTACAGATGCCAAGAGCAGAAATATCAGTAATTGTTTCATCGTGGTAATTTTTTAGATTGAATTTATTGCAATTGCCCCGTTGTGGCACGTTTCAATAATAAGAGTCGAGCAATTCAACCTCGAAAATCAAGGTTGAATAAGGAGGAATGGTTTTTCCGGAACCATCTTTGCCATATCCGAGTTCGGAAGGGATGTAGAGAATATATTTTCCACCACCATTCATTTTTACTATGGCTTCCTGCCATCCTTTAACTGTACTTGAAAGGTAATAATCGTAAGTTCCGCTGTCGAATTGGGTACCATCAATCAATTTACCTGAATATTTTACTTTAACCCAACTTCCGGAGTTTGGCCGGCGCATAGCTCCCTGATGAATAACTTTGTAACAAAGTCCGCTTTCAGTCTGAATAAATCCAGGATCGGTTTTATGTGTGTCAAACCATTTTTCATTCAGTATTTTCCAGTCGATGTATTTATCGTCTTTACATGAGTTGGATAATAACACTATGAAAGTGATAAAAATTAAAAAGCTGATTTTTTTTAAATTGTTCATTATTTATTCGTTTTCTTTTTTTCTGTAAAGTTCCGAAAAAGTTTTTTCGGCAAATTTAGGCATATCCCGTTTTGGACCCCAGCCAATATAATTAAACGCAAAAGTACCAATATTTTTTAATTTACCGGAGAAAAAATCGAAACCTTTCCTTTTTCCGGCAATATATCCAAAACTTTTCATTATCACTTTTTCGGTTGTAGGACGCAGATTTTTTTCAACTGTTTTACGCCTGTTAGCTAAAAGAATATCAGTAAGTGGAATTTTTACAGGACAAACCTCATTGCACTTGCCGCATAGCGTAGAAGCGAAACTTAAATGTGAATAGTTACTGAATCCTCTGAAAAATGGAGTTAACACAGAACCTATCGGTCCGCTGTAAGTAGAGTTGTACGTATATCCACCTATAGTTTTATAAACCGGACAGCCATTGAGACATGCTCCACATCTGATACAAGCCAATGCCTCGAACGTTTCTTCATCCTTGAATACTTCTGTGCGCCCATTGTCCAGTAAAATTACATACATTTTTTCGGGTCCATCAACTTCGTTTGGTTTTTTGGGTCCTGTAAAAATAGTGTTATATGCTGTAAGTTGCTGCCCGGTTCCATGAACTGCCAGAAGCGGATAAAAAAGTCCCAATTGCTCCCAGTGCGGAATTATTTTTTCGATTCCGGCAATTACAATATGCACTTTGGGAAAAGCTGTACACAGTAAACCATTGCCTTCGTTTTCGGTAACTGAAATGGCTCCGATATCAGCTATCAGAAAATTTGCACCCGTAACGCCAATTTCTGCCGAAGTATATTTTTTTCGTAAAAACTGC
>CAYQWD010000123.1:3530-3766 GCA_964420955.1 uncultured Paludibacter sp.
GTTAATTCTTCGGGTGTACTTTCAGGATGTGTGCCGAATTTTTCATTGAAAAGTTTGGCAATATCAGCTTTTGATTTGTGCATGGCAGGCGTTACTATATGATAAGGACGTTCGCCTGCTACCTGTACGATAAACTCTCCAAGATCAGTTTCGACTGATTCACAACCTGAACTTTCGGCAGTGTGATTCAATTCAATTTCTTCTGTGGTCATCGATTTGCTTTTTACGAGCAATCG
>CAYQWD010000123.1:3776-6928 GCA_964420955.1 uncultured Paludibacter sp.
CATTGTTTTCTTCGAGAATATTTTTTAAGAAATCAGTAGCTTCAGCCGCATTTTCAGCCCAAAGTACTTCAGCGCCTCGTGCAACAATTTTTTCTTCAAATTCGAGCAGGTATTTTTCCCAGTTATACAGCACATCGCGTTTTATGGATGCAGTTTTATCTTTTGCAAGTGAAATATTTTTATATCTCGCCATGCCTTTTGCAACTGCAACGTCGTATTTCCCAATATTGTATCGGATAGTCTGACGATGGCATTCATCGAATGCAATGTTGGCTGCTGCTTTTTTAAATTCGCTGCTTAGTGACATTTTTCTATTTCTTCAGTGAGAATGTGAAGCTGCCTGTGCGATAACCATCAATAAAAAAATCGGCTCTATATTCACCTGATTGTACAATTTCTTCAACTCTCCAGTATATTACATCGCTCAGCGCTTCGCCCTGATACTCGATTTCTTTTTTTACTGAATAGGCTATGTTTCGGTTTTCGAATTGAAAAAGATGGTCTGGGCTTTTTGTAAGTACTTCATCATCAGGGCGCATAATCCGCAGATATACTGTTTTATTGCCTGGTTGTGCAGTAATATTTTTCGCGATTGTGAAATTAAATTGCAGTGATGCGATTTGAGAAAAAATTCCCACCTTACGATTGCGGTTGTTAAGCATGGTCATACTAAATGATGTTACTTCTAATTTCGATGCGCGGGTTACAACTTCGTTTAGTGTTTCCTTTTCTTTTGATAATTGTTCAACCGTAACCGTGGCTTCCTGATATCTTCGTTTAACTTCTTTGTTCTCGGTTTTGAGTACTTTATTTTCTGCATTTAGAGAATCGATTTGATTTACATAATGTATCATTACTTTTCTTACAGTTGCAAGTTCTTTGCGTAATTCGGTAATTCTTCTTGCATTGGTCGATTTGGTTACGCGCAATTCATCGAGCAACTGCTGTACTTTGAGTTTTTCCTTTTCGAGTAATTTAATGAGTGAGTCGTTTTTAATATTTGAAGTATATCCATCAAATTCAGTAGTCAAATCTTCGTACTCACGTTCCACCTGTTCTTTTTCAAAGTTCATCATCTCTATCATTTCCGTCATTTCGCGATCCTTTTGCTTGTTTTTTTCTATCAAGAAATATATCAATGATATAAAAGCCAACAATACCGCAGCTATACCTAAAGTAATCAAAAAATTATTTTTCTTCATTTCTTCTCAATTTTTTTTACAAAAAAACAGTTATAATAATTGTATGGTTTTTTCAAGTTGAATGCCACGCGATCCTTTTATTAAAATCAAATGGTCATTAACAGGATTATTTTGTATGTATTCAATCAGATTTTCGACGTTTTCAAACGATTTATAATTATGATCAGTCTTGCCAAACTCAGCTCCCACAAGCATTACATTTTTGAAATTAAGTTTTCTTAGTAAATCAATTAAATTCTGATGTTCAATTTTACTGTATTCGCCAAGTTCAAGCATATCGCCTAATATCAACATTTTATCAGCATTTTGTAACTCTGCAAAATTAGTTACCGAAGCGGTCATGCTTGTGGGATTTGCATTGTATGCATCTACAATTATTGTATTCTTATCGGTTTTTGTTAATTGTGAGCGATTGTTACGTGGCTCATAATTTTCAATACCGTTTTTAATTTCATCTAACGTGAGACCGAAATAATCGCCAATTGTTATTGCAGCCATTACATTTTCGGCATTATATATTCCGGTCAACTGTGTGTTAACATCAAAAACTGTACCTTCGTTGTTTGCACAGCGCATTTGCAGAAATGGTGAATTTCCGGTTATGCAGTAAGATAAAGGTTGCAAATTATCGGGTTTGGCAGTTTGATAACATTTCTTTTTATCAGGAGTTTTCAGCCCTGCCTTTTCTGACATCTGCAATAAATATGGATTGGAAGCATTTATAAATATCATTTTCCCTTTTGTTGCAATATAGTCGTACAATTCAGCTTTGGTTTGCATTACACCTTCGAATGAGCCAAAACCCTCCAGATGTGCTTTTCCTACGTTTGTTATAATGCCGTAATCGGGACAGGAAATTTCGGAAAGTATTTTAATTTCTCCGCAATGATTTGCACCCATTTCGATAATGGCAAACTCGTGTTCGGATTTTAACTGTAAAATTGTGAGTGGAACGCCAATATGATTATTAAGATTTCCCTTTGTAAAATGAATATTGAATTTTTGGCTTAAAACCGATGCAATCAATTCCTTTGTTGTGGTTTTACCGTTTGAGCCTGTAATTCCGATGATAGGTGTACCCAATATCCTGCGATGTTCTCGTGCAAGTTCATGTAATGTGGTGAGCACATTATCTACTAAAATAAATCGTTCATCTGTTGCAACTTCGGCATTGTCAACTACGGCATAAGCACAGCCATTTTGAAGCGCTTTTGCTGCAAAAAAATTGGCATCGAAATTGTTGCCTTTTAAAGCAAAAAATATTGATCCTTTAGGACAGTTGCGACTGTCGGTGCTAATTACTGGATTTTCCGAGAAAATTTGATACAGATGCATTGAACTATTGAGTTGGTTTATTGCAATATAATCATTGCAAAAATAATCATTAATTATGATGCTTAAAAGTCGAAATTCTGTATATATTCACAAAAAAAGCTAATCAGTTTAAATGATCAGCCTTTGAAACTGTGTTTTCAAATTATTTTTAAAAATATTGAATTGATTCTCCAGAAATTTCAACTGTCAAAATATTTTTAAAATTGATAAGAGAGTGAAATATACCAGCCTCCCTGTCTTAAATTTCCGGTGTCTACTGCATTGATGCTGTTTATGCCAAAATCGTAACCGGCTTTGAGTTGATAGTTTTTGTACTGAATACCACCTCCGGCACCTAACTGAAAATTCATGCGATGAATGAGCGCTCTTTTGAAAAGGTCGTAATTGCCGGATTCAATGCCTGTTAATTTTCCTAAAGTTGATTCAGGAGTGAATGTAGCAGTTATTTTTTGAGGTTGTGCAAGTCCAATATTTAAGTTAGGTCCGGCAAAACCGAAAACTTTCCAATAATTGGCTATTTGATAAGTATATTGAATGCGCAATGGTATATCAATAGAATGACCCCATGTGTTATAGCGAACAGAGTCGTTATTGGTGTAATTTTGAATTTTATTG
>CAYQWD010000123.1:6989-7447 GCA_964420955.1 uncultured Paludibacter sp.
GCTGTTCCCCCAAATCGTATTCCTCTGAAATTGGTAGTGCTTTCGGCTGTGCCTGTGCGGCGAGGGTTCAGATAACCTGTTTCTATGCCAAATTTTTGGGCAAAAACCCCAAATGTAGTTGCAATTAAAACTATTATTATTGATATTTTTAAACGAATATTCATTGTGTGCCTTTGTTTAACTGATTTTTAACTGCAAAGATACAGTTTTCGAATGGTTAAATCAATTGATTATTTGCTAATAATATTGTAGCTTTCTTGTTTTTAACGAAAATAAATTATAATGTTAAATTAAGTGCTAATATTTTAAAAACAACATGAGAAAAAAATTTTGAAATTTACTATTTTTATTCCTTCGTTTTTTAAAAAAAAATTGTTCAACAAGGTAAATGAAAATATAATGAAACACTACTAACCGACTAAACATCTGAGATTCTTCGCTACGCTCTGAATGACAAT
>CAYQWD010000124.1:0-220 GCA_964420955.1 uncultured Paludibacter sp.
GCGCAGCTGCTATCAATGATAATGGCAAAGGTCTTTATTCAACCCGGCTTGGACATGGTGATGCTTTGCACCTTTCCGACTTTGATCCTGAACGTCCCGGCTTGGAAGTTTGGATGGTGCACGAAAACATGAGTGATGTTGCCGGTTGCGAATTTCGCGATGCAAAAACCGGTGAACTGATCTGGGGATTTCCTTCGGAAGGCGATGTAGGACGCGGATT
>CAYQWD010000124.1:230-7419 GCA_964420955.1 uncultured Paludibacter sp.
CCGAGGTATCCGGGAAATGAATGCTGGGCTTTCGGACCAGGAATGCGTGGGCTTTATTCTGCCAAGGGAAAACAAATTTCCGCAAAATCGCCCCGCTCCTGCAATTTCAGAGTTTATTGGGATGGAGATTTACAGGACGAATTGCTCGATAGAAACTATGTGGCAAAATACAATTGGGAAAAGGACAGTCTGGAAACTATTATGCAGATAAATGAAGTGAGATGGAATAATGGCTCAAAAGCTACACCTGTGCTCAGCGCCGATTTGTTTGGCGACTGGCG
Organism: uncultured Paludibacter sp.; assembly: GCA_964420955.1. GTDB lineage: Bacteria > Bacteroidota > Bacteroidia > Bacteroidales > Paludibacteraceae > Paludibacter. The sequence goes on from CAYQWD010000124.1 coordinate 512, forward strand.
GGAAGAAATTGTATGGCGTACTGCAGATAATTCAGCTTTAAGAATTTATTCAAGCACAATTCCAACCGAACACAGACTAATAACACTAATGCACGACCCAATTTATCGACTGAGTATTGCCTGGCAAAATGTAGGTTACAATCAACCTCCACATACAGGTTACTACATAGGCGATGATATGAAACCTGTACCAAAACCTGATATTTATGTGGTGAAAGTAAATCGCTAATTTTTTCAATTAATATTCAAATTCAATCTGAGAGCGGTTTTTTTTCAGTTCTTTGATTGTTTTACTTTATCAGATTTCTGCTTCTTTTATTAATTTGTCGAAAGTTAAATATTTCACCTTCAACAAAAACACTACATAAATACACCAGAATATCCACATTAATTCATTTGGTTTGAAGTAATTTTGCATCGGTAAATTTTGCAAAATTCAAACAAAATATTATTTATTTACAATGAAAGAATTGTTTCTCTTTTTTCTTATTTCAGTTGTTTCTTTTCAGTTAAATGCTCAGGCGCCTGTTATTACTGAATCGGCCGGATGGCTCGAATCTGCCTATCTGAAATGGACACCTGTTGCCGGTGCCGACAGTTACAATGTTTACTATACCGGCATGGGAATTACCAACCGAAAAATTGACACCCAGCTAATTCGCAGCTACGGAACTTATTTTCGTGCTGATATATTGGGACTTCAGGCAGGGAATTATACACTGAAAGTTGTGCCGGTGTTTTCAGGAGTAGAAGGAACTGCAGCTGAAACAGGTTCAGTTACAGTTATACCTTACGACCGCACCGGATTTGCATTTGCCAACGGACGGATTCCCGGAGCATACAAAGCCGATGGAACGCCGAAGGATAATGCCGTGATAATTTATATCACCCAAAATACGAAAAATACCATTTATATGAATGTTACGGGAGCAAACGCAAATCCTTGTGTAGGCTTACAGGCAATATTGGATGGTTTTAAAAAGGGAAAAGACTTACGTCCGCTAATAGTTCGCATAATTGGACAAGTTACAGATCCTGCTCTTTTATATAATGGTGATATTGTGGTTGAAAATGCAAAAAATGCTGCAAGTTTTATTACTATTGAAGGTGTGGGCGAGGATGCAGTTGTCGATGGCTGGGGAATCCGTATTAAAAATGCTTCGAACATTGAATTGCGAAATTTTGGTTCGATGAATGTAAACAGCAGCGAAGGCGACAATATCAGCCTTCAGCAGGAAAATGATTATGTGTGGGTACACAATCTCGATTTGTTTTACGGACATACCGGCAGCGATGCCGACCAGATTAAGGGCGATGGTGCAATGGATGTGAAGCGCTCCACTTATGTAACCATTTCGTACAATCATTTCTGGGATACAGGCAAATCAAATTTGCTGGGTTTGAGTGAGGGAACAACTTCAGGATTATTCATAACATATCATCACAACTGGTACGATCATTCCGATTCGCGTCATCCACGTGTTCGTTATTATTCGGCGCATGTTTATAATAATTATTATGATGGAATAGCAAAATATGGTGTTGGTTCAACGCTCGGATCTTCGGTTTTTGTAGAAAATAATTATTTTCGCAATTGTAAATACCCCATGCTAACTTCCATGCAGGGAACAGACATTTTTTATGATGGAACCGGAACTTTCTCAAGTGAAGATGGAGGAACAATCAAGTCGTTTAACAATACTATAAGCGGACAAACCCGTTACATTCCATACCATCCTACAAACTTTCCTGTTGAGTTCGATGCTATAGAAGCAACTTCAAGAGGTGAAATCATTAGTAGTTCTATCAAATCCAAAAAAGGAGCAAACAGCTATAATAATTTCGATACTGATCCTGCACATTATGTAAAAAATCTGGTGCCTGATGATCCTGAAACAGCCAGAACTAAGGTAATGACGTATGCTGGACGAATAAACGGTGGAGATTTCAAATGGACTTTCAACAATGCTGTTGACGATGCTTCGTTTGCAGTTATTGCAGCGTTGAAAAAAGCTTTGACCAATTATGCAACCAAATTAGTATTTATTCAGGGTGAAACCCAGGTTACAAACAGCACTCAATCGCTTTCTTCTACCGATAACAAAGACCAAACCGTGGCAGCTGGAACAGCAATAGATCCGATTATTGTAACTTGGGGAGGCGATGCTACCGATGCAAGTGTAACCGGATTGCCTGCATCGGGAATCAGTTTCGTGAAAGATGGATCATCCAAAACTATTACGATTTCGGGGATACCTGCTGCAAATGTTACATTTACTGTAACTACTTCAGGAAGTAAAGGAATCCCGGTTTCTTTAACCGGTTCGATAACTGTTACCGAAGGCGGTACTACTCCTGCCGAATTAATTCACAATTTTACAGTTTCGGGTAAAACCAGTACTATATTCAGCATTACCGGAAACATGAACAGCACCGATGGAAGTGTAACTTACGATGGCTTGACTTTGACAAAACGATTAAAAATTGAGTCAACAACGACAATTACTTTTTCTGCGGCACAACCAGGAACACTAACATTGGTTTTTGATGCTTCATTTAACGGCGTAATTAAAGTTAATGGAACTTCGTACAAAGCGGTGAGTGGAATTGCTGCAATTCCTATTGTGTCCGGAACTAATACGATTACCAAAGGTGATGTCGCCAACTTGTTTTACATAAAAGTTGTGTATAATACTTCTGGAATGATTATCGGAAAAAATGCAGATGATTTTACCAATGTAATTATATTTCCTAATCCAGCAAAAAGTATGATTTCTGTTCGTTCCGATTTAGAAATTGAAAAAATTGAAATTTACAATATTTCGGGTCTAAAAGTGAAAGATGTAGAGAAGTTAAATATAATAAACATTGATATCAGCGATTTAAACACAGGTTCTTATTTAATTCGGATAATTACTACAGCTGGAAGCGTTATGCAGAAACTGTTAAAAGAATAATAAATAGCTTGGGTATAATTCCTGGTTTTTTTTAAGGTGTTTTAAAAAATTTAGAGGCTGTCAGTTTACGACAGCCTCTTTACATTTTTCTAATTTTTAATTAGTTTCAGATACGTGGAAGTATTATTGAAGCTGATTTTGCAAATATAAACTCCCTGAGCGTGGTTTTCTGCCTGCCATTCGAAGTTTTGTTCGCCTGAATAAGTACGTCCGTTGTATAGCTGTTTCACCAATCGCCCATCGATGCTGTAAATATCAAGTCGTAAATTGGCTTCGTAAGGAATGTTCAGTTGAATACGGGTTGACTGCACAAAAGGATTCGGGAAGTTGATGCATGCCAGCATCTCAGCAAGCGGAGTTTCCACAGCATTAGGTTCAACGAGCGTAAACACAGCCTGTGTTATTGCCGACCATTCGGTGCTGCTTTTTGCACGTGCTTTAACAGTGGTGCTGCTGCCAATATTCAATGGAAGCGAATAACTTTTTGCAGTAGCCGAAACATTTCCCGAAATAGCCGTACGCGGATCGTTGCTATCAATCGTGTAGTAAATTGTGCCGGTTTTTGCGGATATACCGAGTACGACAGCTGTAGTAATGTTTCCTCCCTGATGTGTAAATACCGGCGCTTCAATCGATGGATAAAGCCCGGCAGTTTTCAGCTGACCGAGCAGAATATCTGTGCGCTGCGGGAAGTAATTATTGATTAAATCGTTTTTTCGCGGTGTCCAGTGGTCATTTTTTGTGTAAGGATTGTAAGGAGCAAACCAGTCGCTCCAGCGTGCCGATTCGCAAATGATAGCCTGTTCAATTTCTGAGGCAAGTTTGTTGTAACGTTCAATATTTTTGGCAGGCGTAAGCATTCCACCATCATCTATTAAATGTTTTTTAATCCGGTCGGCAATGGTAACTTTAAAATCGGCATTTTTCTTTAAATGCTGCATAAATGCGGTTGGATTTCCTGTCTTTCCGGTTATTATGTGGTTATCTGTAAGATTGACCATTGAAGTTTCGGCATCCCAAACAAAAAACCTGAATCCGTTATCGTTTGTAACTCGGTTTCGGCCTACAGTCCAGTTATTCGCATCCCAATCGCTATTGCCAATATAGTAATTTATGAGCATGTAATCAATGTAATTCTCAACATCCAAAAGGTTTGAAAAAGACGGATTTATAGTTCCATCAGCATTTCGTCCCTGAATTTTCTGATAATTTACATTGCTTTCAACACCTGTAATTTGCGATTTGAGTGCGTTCCATGCAACCATCGTTCCATCGGTTGGCGTTGAGGTTTCTTTTTCTTTTATCACATCATAATCATCTTCTTTTCCACCAAGATACGATTCTAAAAAATCGTTGTTTAACTCTTCTGAAATATTGTAAAGTCCCCAGTATAAATTATTAATATATAAATGAACAAATGTTTCATGTGCCGATGGATGCCCCATTGCTAACTGTGTGTTTTTTGCCCACGAATCCTGAATGTATTGAGCTGCCTTCTGTTGGTTGGCATCGTTCTTAACCCATGTGTAATTATAACCTGCACGAAGTACTAATGAGTTGAATTCTTTTGCCGATTTTTTTTCGCGGAAGATGTCAAAATTAAGTTTTGTAGGACCATAAGTAGGTTTAAACGAAAGTTCGAACCCATGTTTAGGACTGTTTGTCGGTCGGCGACTATTGCCTCCGTGCAGTTTCAAACGGCAATTTATCTGAAATTCTTTGCCCGTTGCCGGATCGAAATATTCAACAGATGCTGGTCTTTCCCATAATTTGCTTGTAGTATGCGGCAGTCCTGTATAAATATAGATTCCGCCTGTATTTATATTTTCAATATTTGAAAATAAATTTCCTATATCAGTAACTATAACCATACTGGGTATCGATTTCAGGGCAGGCTCTATCAGATTTTTATATGCATCCGATGTAGTTACTCGTTTATCCATTTCATAATCAGATGGAATTGTTTCAATCACATCTGCTCTTTTCCAACTTAGCGGATAACCTTCAGGATTGTTCGGTTGAGCAATAATTTGATCTGTAAAAAGATATGTATGTGAAACAATCTCGCTGTAAACACCTGCAGAATTATATGTTACGGCGCTCAAAGGTGTATTTTTCGATATAGTTAAGGGAACTGTATATTTTGTAGCATTATGGATAGTTGGGCGAGTACCATTTGTAGTGTAATAAATTTCTCCTATCGAATTCGGAACACTTAATGCTACTGTAACTGGCTCTTTGTAGAATCCTCTGGTCTTGCTGAATGAGGGTGCAAAAGGCAGATGTCCTGCTATGTTTGGGCTGCCTGGAGTAGCAGTGGTTAAATACACATATTGTCCATGGTATATTCCGTAAGAAACATCCTGCCGCTGTGCAGGAAACAGGGGTGCAAATTCATAAGAAACCGATAAATCCGGTTCAATTATTCCCAGATATTCACCCGAGCCTGAAAGTTTGAAGTTCGTATGTAGATTTTTTGATGGGTTGATACGGTTTTTCTCAGAAGCAAAAAGAACGATATAACTGTTTTTTGGGAAAATTATTGATGGAAACTGCCATTTGGTTTTGTTAAATTCATCATCGGTTAAATACCAGCCTGTTAAATCGATGACTTCATCAGTGGCATTGTATAATTCTATCCAGTCGGAATGCTCCCCATCTTCATCGATAATTCCGTTCGAATTGATTGCCATAAATTCAGTAATCAGAATTTTATTGCTTTGAGCAAGTATTGCAAGGGGTAAAAAAAATATTAAAATGACTAAAAAGTGATTGATTTTCATTGATATTTTATTTGTTAATAGTAATTAATTGATTAATTATGAAATGAATATATAAAATATATCAGGGGACAAGCGACTTCCCAGTCGCTTGAGAAATTATCAAGCGACTGGGAAGTCGCTTGTCCCTTATAAAATAATTTGTTCTTAAAACATTGATGCATAGTATTTTCAAATTTTCAAATCATTATTGAACTTCCAACGATTCAAAACTCAAACCATCAATATTTTCCCCAAAAATTCTCACAAAATATTTTCCTGCATTGATGTAAGTTCCTGTTGTTGTACTTATTTGTTTCCATTTTTCGGGCGTTTCAGGATACGTAATTTCATCATCGCGCAAAATCGTTCCATTTGCAGCAATAAATTGAAGTCTTGCCTTAATAGGTTTGCCGCTCACATTCATATAGTTAAATCGCAAAGCATAAATCTGAGCCAATCCTGTATTTATTTCCCATTGAATTGAACTTTCATTTTCTAAGTTTTTTCCTGATCCTTTTCCTTTTCCTGATCCTGACCCTTTACCTAACATAACACCTTCTTTTCGGCGAACAGTAACTTTTGTGTTTTTTCCTTTGTGTACGGCAGTTTCGGCTTCGTAAATTACACTCCGGCGAGCGTTAGTGTCTTCGGGCAAAAGTTCTTTGGGTGTTTTATCCATTACATTTTTATCCGCTCCTGCCCACGTCCAATCACTTTGTGTTTGATACGTTACTTTCACAGACTTGTCTTCTGTTGCTATCGCGATAGCAGAAATCAATGCCTGCCCTGCTTTTACTTCCGGAAATGAAATAACAAGTTTTCCACCTTTTATGTTTGCATATACAACTTTTTTCAATGCGCCATCGTGTCCGCTTTCTGCCCAGATATCCAAATCATCGATTACTATCGAGTCATTCACAGCCACATCGAAAATACGCAAACCTTCACAATCGGTTTTTTCGCTTCCGCCGGTTCCGTGCCATGGTTCAGTAAAATACAGTTCAACGCGATACTTTCCATCGGGAACATTGAAGTTGTAATTCAGTTTGTGTCGCCCGAAACGGAAATGCCCGAACAACGACCAGTCTTTTGTTCCCCGAATCGGATCGTAAGTAACGCGCTGACTTGCCTGATAAGGATTCAGTTCCTTAAAGTCCGCAGCCCACGAGCGTGAATACGTTGTATCATC
>CAYQWD010000125.1:0-7413 GCA_964420955.1 uncultured Paludibacter sp.
CCGCCCATACGGTTGACTGTAGGTTGTGGCATAAATTCGGGTTCAAAACTTCCGGGATTCGTATTGTTCTGTTCCTGCTTTGCTTTTTCTACCTCAGCTTTTTCATCTGCTACCAGTTTTTCAATTACTTTTTTTACAATTTCAAGTCTTTTTTCTTCGGGCAATAACGCAAGTTTTTGTAAACTGTCCTGCAACAATACTGTTTGATATTCCACAACAAGTTCACCCAGCGATAATGCTCTTGAAGAAATTCTTTTATAGTCAGGATGTTCAACTGAAATAATTTTTGAAGCGTCATCATAGCATGGTTGTGCTTTCACATAGTTTTGCATCTGATAATACAAATCGCCCATGTTAATAAGCGTTATCGCTTTATCTATACCGTTTCGGGTACTTTTCTCAACCGAAAGTCCAAAATTTTCGAGCGCTTTTGCTGTATCGCCTTTTTGTAAATATGTTTTACCGTTGGCAAAATAAAGTTGATCAAGATAATCCTTGTTGTTCGGATTTTTAATCAATTTCCGGATTTCTTTTCTTACATCGTTTACATTCGGATTTAACTTTACAATACTCACACGTGCATTAAAATCCATATCGTACGATGGGATGAGTTTAACCACTTTCCGATAGGTATCGAGGGCGGCATTTTTATCGCCCGTTTGTTCGTAAAGTTGTGCTAGAATATATGTAAAACGCTGTTTTTGATATTTGTTTTTTTCGCGAGACAAGGTTATTTCAAGAAACGGAATAGCATCCTTAAATTGCTGTTTTTTTATAAGCAAATCGGCATTAACTGCTGTATAAAGAGGCGTAATCTTATAAGTTATATCATTCTGATTTAATTTGGATAATACTTGCTCAGCCTCGTATATCCAGCCCATTTCGGCATAAGCACGCGCAATCCAAATTTGGCTCTTTACAACCATTTCCTTGTCGGTGGCATAATGACGGATTATGTATGTAAAAGTTCCTACCGAACCCAGAAAATCTCCTTTATGAAATTCGGACATTGCCAGTAACATCCAAACATCCTTTAGCGCCGGATTGAATTCCTCTTGATTATAGAACAGTTTATACTCCGCATTATTGGCTTTTCTTGGGTTTCTTTCAGGTTTCTTTTTTATGGAATGTAACTTAATGGCTTTACGGCTTTTTTCGATGGCTCTGTCCATATTTGAAGTTGCCACTTTTGTATTTGCCGCTTTACTTATTGGATACATAGGTAAAACTGCCGAAAAATCTTCAACATTTGCCTTCTGAATACTTTTTATTCCCTCATCGAAACTTGTCTGACCATTAAATTTAACATTAAACTTTGTATTTATTGCCTTGTATGTTCGTGTAGACCAAGTATTTTTATTCATTGAACAGCCGGTCAAAATTACTCCCGACAATATAATGATGCTTGTATGTAATAATACTTTTTTCAATTGAAACAATTTTTTTATCAGATGAATATTGAAAATGTTAGCACAAAAATAATATCAGTGCATGATGCTTCTGAAAAATAGAAACTTAAAAAAAGCATTTCTATTGTATATTAACTTACAAAAATAAGCATTTTTGAACAGAAAAATCTATCTTTGCGGCTGTTTTTCAAAATGTACACTTCAGCATAAAAAATAATTGTTATGTTAGTGCTTATTTTAATTCTTGCAGCGTTTTCCTTGCTCATAATGCTGTTAACTTATCTAAACCGTCGAAAAAAAAATATCGAAGTGCCGATAGAAGTGAAATACGACGAAGAGTGCTGCGGTGCTCATGAAGTATGCGACCGTGAGTCGTTGTTAAATAAAGAATTAAAAATTGAATATTTCGATGATGAGGAACTTGATGAGCTTGCCAGTATTCCTTCAGAAAAACTGACACCAAAACAAATTGCAATGATTGAAGAAGTTTTTTTTACTCTTAAAGAAAATGAAGTCGCTGCATGGTTAAGAAGTTTGCAACTCCGCAATATAGAACTGCCCCCGAACTTACGGGATCAAGCACTGCTCATAGTGAGTGAGCGAAGATAAAAAAATCAGACAATCGCTGGTTGAGAAAACCGCGTGAGTCTATTTCGAATCCACACAATACCGATGGCTGAAAAAATAAGGCTCAAGATTCCCAGCCACCACATACTGCCGGTTCCTACCAAATCAAAATCAGGAACATCGTAATTGTTATATTGGAGATAATAAAAAACCACAGCTATAAAATTGTTGATGAAATGTGCAATGACAGGCAACCAAAGGCTTCGTCCCCAAACAAGCAGATAGCCAAATAATGCCCCAAGCAACAAGCGTGGTATAAATCCATAAAACTGAAAATGTACTGCACTGAAAATGACTGCGGTAATCCACACAACTAAAACTTTATTTTTCCCCTTGCTGAAAATGTGAAACAAACTACCCCTAAAGAAAAGTTCTTCGCCAAAAGCAGGTATAATTGCAATCAGAAAAATGTTAATCAGCAAACCGCTTATGGTATTAACACTTACCAGTTTTTCGGTCAGAAGAGCGGCATCTTTTTCTGAATTTAACAACCATTGCTCAATATGGTTTAAATATTCAGGCAAAACAATCTGCTGATTAAGCCATGTTAACAAATTAATACCTGGAATAGCAATTATCAGCAAAACTACAACAAATAAAATACTGGTTACTGATGGTTTTACATCGAAGTATAAATTTTTTGCCGGTGACCGACTCCATAACCAGGCAAGGATAAAAGGCGGTAAAACAAACATACCCACAGATTGCAGAAACTGCAAAACCTTTAGATTGTTAATATTTTCAATATCGGCATCGGTAAAAACATACCAGAAAGATGAAAAAATAAGCGTTGAAGCAGACATAACAGTAAGCATCAACACTATCCGAGAAAAAACATCCGAATTTTCGAAATATCCTTTTTTTATAAACATTTCAGTTTCAAAAAATAAAAACTTCTGTCACTTACAATTATGAGACAGAAGTTAAATACAGTTATCTGAAAAAAGATCAAGCTTTGGGTCGGGCTTCTTTCACAACCATCTGCCGACCGTCAAATTCAGCGCCATTCAATTCTTCGATAGCTTTTGTTGCAGCAGCGTCATCGGACATTTCTACAAAACCAAATCCTTTCGATTTACCTGTTTCACGGTCTTTGATAATTTTGCAGGATTCTACTTTTCCATACTCTTCCATAACCCCAAGAAGGTCATTTTCGCGAACTTTGTAACTAAGGTTACCTACGTAAATGTTCATAAAAATAAAAAATGTGATTAAAATTTGATTGATTTTTTCAAGATTAGCATAAAAATGCGAGGTTAATATCGGAATTGCGAAAAAGCAAAATCAGGAAAATAACCAAACGAAAATTATTACGTCGTCTTAAAGTTACAAAGAAAATGAATTATTTTTATTTTACAAAATATTTTTTCAGCAATATTTTCTTTTAGGGCACTGATTTTGTTAATAAATTGCATTTTTTTACATTTTGCATAAAATTCAATTTTAAGAAAAACCTGAATCTTTTCAGTAAATTATAATTATAAAAATAATTTTAGTACATGACAAAATTTATATATAATTATCATTGTCTTGTTTGTCCGCTACCCTCCACAATCCATTTGTATGAACATAATTCATCGAGTGCCATTGGTCCACGCGCATGTAGTTTTTGAGTGCTGATACCAATTTCAGCTCCCAATCCAAACTGAGCGCCATCGGTAAATGCAGTTGATACGTTGGAATAAACACAGGCTGCATCAACCATTTTCTCAAAATTCTGGATGTTAGCAGGGTTTTCGCTAACAATACACTCGCTATGTTTCGAGCTGTAAAGCGCTATATGTTCAACAGCACCATTGAAATCTCTTACCGTTTTTACTGCCATTTTGTAACTGAGAAATTCAGTCCCGTAACTTTCCGGTGTGGCTTCAAGCAACAAATTATTCGGATATATTCCTCTAAGTACTTGCATCGATTTTTCGTCGGCAAAAATTTCAACATTTTTCTCAGCAAGTTTCAAACACAATGCTGGCAAATCAGCCAGTCTCTTTTCGTGAATTACCAGACAATCAAGTGCATTACAAACACTCACACGGCGGGTTTTTGCATTGAAAACAATTTGTTTCCCTTTCTCCAGATCTCCAAATTCGTCGAAAAATGTATGGCAAATTCCCGCGCCGGTTTCAATCACCGGCACCCTTGAATTATCACGCACATACTCAATAAGTCCTTTTCCTCCACGCGGAATGATTACATCCACATAACCCACTGCACTTAAAAGTTCGGTAGTTGCTTCCCTGCCTGCAGGGAGTAAAATCACTGCGTTTTCATCTACACCAAACTCTCTTAAAACCGATTGTATGAGTTCTACTATAGCACGGTTCGAATTATAAGCGTCTGTACCTCCTTTCAGTACACAGGCATTGGCAGTTTTAAAGCAAAGCGAAAACACATCGAAACTTACATTGGGACGTGCTTCATATATAATTCCAATCACTCCAAACGGGACAGAAGTTTTTCTGATAATCATTCCATTCGGGCGCACGGTTTTCATCATTTCCCTTCCAAGTGGCGATGGTAAAGCGGCTACATTTCTGATATCGGCAGCTATATCATTAATGCGTTGGATATTAAGCAATAATCTGTCGTATAAAGGATTTGACTTATCCATTGCGGATAAATCAATCATATTTGCTTCGAGAATTTTATTTGCATTTTTCTCAGCCACATCAGCCAGTTTCAGCAAAACGCTGTTAATCGTAGCATCACTGAGCAGATTTAAGGCACGAGATGCGCTCAACACTTTGTTTTTCCAGTTGACTTTTTCCATATTGTGTTTCAATATTGTGTTTTAAAATTAGTTTGTCATCATGCTTTCAGTTCAAATTCAAGCGCAAAGCATTGGAAGTTACTGAACGATCGGGAGTCAGCAGCGAAATGTTTGCAACTTTTGGTAAATTTCAATGCTTCAGCTTATGTTAGTGCAAAACGCCTAAACTAAACATTGCCTGTTTTATCTTTTTCAATTTTGTCAATACTTAATACTTTTTTTTTGAAAAACTTTCAGGCCTCTATAAATCGTCTACAATCATTTCAATTAGTTTTCCTGCAAGATATTCAAACTCTTTACGAAAATCATCGATATAATACAACATGTTTTGTGAAGATGGATTGTAAATTTCACTTTTCGGAAATTTCATATCCAATGATTTTTTTCCCTGCTTTAAATTGGTTTCCCTGTTATAAAACCGGTATTTTAAAGTAATTTCCTGATCATCGGGATAAATTTTTTCGTATGAATAATATAGATCCAAACCTGCAATGTAAGGTAAAAACCAGTATGTACTACTCAAACTGTAATTAAATCTATCAGGCAGTTTTACAATTTCTATTTCAAGTGTTTTATCTTTAAAATACTTTTGATATTCAAATTCATTATCCTTAGTTATTAAAACACGGTTAAACAAATTAATAAGATATTGTTCGGGTAATTTAACTTCAAATTTCTGACCCCAACCCCAGTAAATTATTAACGGAATTAAATAAGAAGATTTTTTATTTATTGAAACTACTTCAACGGACGATTTATTAACACTGTCGACTATTAATACAAGATGTGGTTTACTGTACAACTCGGCAGTTTTGGTTAAAGTGGAAGTTTTTTGAGTTACCTGCTGCAGTAATGCAGATTTTGTAACACAGGATAACATCAACATCAAAACAGCAGCAAAAATTGCTGTATGGAAAATACCACGCCGCATTTTTTCAGAGTTTTTTCTTATTGCTGTCATTGTCAAACTTTTTTATACGTTTTATTCAAGATACATAAAATCACAGTGGACGAGCGGTTTTTGATTTTTTTTACCAATAATTTCCCGCGCTTTTCTACTATCATATCTTACTATGCCAACGCCAATCTGATGATTTTCATTATTGATTATTTTCACAACATCATCCTTCTCAAATTCACCTATGATATGAACTACACCAACGGGCAAGAGACTGGCAGCTTTGTCGCCGGAAAGTATTTCCGAAGCTCTGGCATCGATATGAATTTCACCCTTGGCAAAATCTTCGCTGTGAGCAATCCATTTTTTAATGCTCGAAACATCGCCGGCAGACGATACAAATTTTGTGCAAATCTGATCAAAATCTGGCATTAGTAAATTCGTAAGAATGTTTTCAGTACGACCGTTTGCAATATACACATCGATTCCCTGATCGGCTATTTTTCTTGCAATGGAAGCCTTTGTGAGCATACCGCCTCTCCCGAAAGAAGACTTATTTGTACTGATAAATGCTGAAATATCTTGATTTTTTTTAATTTCGCGTATTACTTCCGAGGCTGGGTTGGCAGGCGAGCCATTGAATATCCCATCGATATTGCTGAGAATTATCAGAGCTTCCATATTCATCATCGATGCGATTAATCCTGAAAGTTCATCATTGTCAGTAAACATAAGTTCAGTAACCGAAACAGTATCATTTTCGTTCACAATGGGTATCACACGGTTTTCGAGCATTACACGCATGCAGTTTTTCTGATTCAAATAGTGACGGCGACTCCCAAAGTTTTCCTTCATCGTCAAAACCTGTCCGACAATTATTCCATGCTCTTTAAACAATTCCCAATAATGATTTATAAGTTTAGCTTGTCCTACTGCCGAAAACAATTGTCGTTGTTCCACTACATCCATTTTTTTATCAGGATGCAATATACTTCTGCCTGAAGCTACCGCACCGGAGGATATAATAACTACTTCGAGTCCGGATTTCCAAAAATGAGCAATCTGATCGACTAATGCTGACATGCGCGTAATGTCCAAAGTTCCATCGGCACGTGTAATTACATTACTCCCTATTTTAACAGCAATTTTTTTGTATTTAAAACACATGTATTTGTACAATTTATTTTTAAACATGAGTGAACTCCGTATAATCATTTTTTCCAACAATCCCGTCCCAAAGTCTTTAGAATTGCGTTCGGCTCTTTTCCTATAATGATCTCAAATAACAAAAGTTTTCATTACTTTTCGGAATAAATTACTTTCATAACAGTTTTGCCTACAGCGTAAAGCGTATTTTTCGAAATATTTTCCATTGTATCGTTCACAGTATGCCAGTGGGAAAAAAAACCACCTTTACGTGAAGTATTGTAATCGATAATATTTATGCATGGTATGCCCGTAATAACATTTACATAGTAATGATCATCGGTTACTGCGCCACCCGGTTTATGTATAAAATAATCGCTGAATCCGAGTTCCTGTGCAATATTCCATATTTTGTTTACAACAGGCGTTGCATAATACATCGAAAAATATTCTTTGTAGAAAGTAGCTCCTTCGCCACCAACCATATCAAGTAAAATTCCATACATTGCACTATATGTTTTCGTATGCGGATTTTTTGACCAGTATTGCGATCCCAGACACCA
>CAYQWD010000126.1:0-5577 GCA_964420955.1 uncultured Paludibacter sp.
AATATCCGGTTGCCGTAGTGTTTTGAACTGCATCGGTTGTAGTGATAGAAAAAGTAAATGTGCCGGTTTTTTCAGGTTTTCCACTTATTAAAATAGTGTCAGTTTTTAGTTCCGAAAAAACACCGGCAGGCAATCCGCTTGCTGTAAACTGAGTTGCACCAGCCATTTTGTATTTCACCGGAGCAATGGATTCACCGAGCATGATGGTTTGTTTATTGTTGCCAACAAGCGCAAGTGTTGCCTGCTGTACCGGATTTATATTGTCGGATGTTGTAAATCGCCATGTTCCGAAAGTTGATTCGCCTTCATTGGAAACACTTACGATTTTCCAGTAATAAGTCGTATTTTTTTCTAATGCCGGAATTTCAAAGAAATTTGCAGAGGTTTCGCCAACCAAAGGCGGCGTTTCTGATGTTCCAAAATACACTTTGTGTAATATGACATTTCGTGCAGGAATCCATTTTAAAGTAATTGAACCTGTTGAAACAGCATATCTTCCGTTGTAAGGTTGCGGTAAAGCTGCAAAAGGTAAAACTGATGGCATTGTATTTTCAGGATCCCATTTCCCGTCGAAAGTCCAGGCTGCATCAATCAATTTTCGTTGTTCAAGCGATATTGAATTTTCAAACCAGGTCGAACCTTTTAAGCCTTTAACGCCATAAAAATAGGCAGTAGCGCTTGAACCGAGCGATGTTATACTGTCGGACAATTTTAAATCAAGGTAATAAAATTTTGCATAATTCTGGCTGTTTTGCAATTTAATATTTTTGCTCAACTCACTGTGAACAGAACCGCCTTGAATTACCAATTTCTGATCTTCACCTGCAACACCTTCGTGCCAAATTGGAGAGCTGTAGCGAGTTTCCGCGAAACGGTTATTGATGGCATAACAATATCCGCGCGGGCAAAAAGCATCGATACTTCCGCGAAAATTGCAATCGGACACATAATACATTCCACCTGCTTTGCCCCAGGGAGCAAAAGTATCTTTGTATGCACTTAATACATCAAGATTGACAAACCAGAGTCTTGTTGTTCCGGTTTCGCTGCGAATAGTTTCAGTATAATCTTCGGAACCTGTGTAAGTATTGCGGATATACATATTGGCAATAACTATGTTGTGTTGATTGGCAGCAATATTAATAACACCAGTTCCGGTATTTGATCCGTTGATGGCATACCATGCTGCTCTCGGAATGTTATGCTCAATGCGGGTTCCGCCACGCGATTCGCCTACTAAAGCAATATAACTGGTTTTTATCATTACATGCTCATCATAAATGCCGTTTTTAACGATTATCGTTTTCCATTGTGCATTGTTCACCGGAATGGAGTTTAAAGCAGCATTTATGGTTGTAAAATCGCCACTGCCATCTTTGGCTACGATAATTTCTCCTGCTGAATAAGCATGAGAAGTAAGTAAAGTGAAGATCAAAAGTATCAGCGCGTTTCTCATGAAATTTTAGTTCTTAATTATTCTGAAAGCTGTCTGATCGGTTTTGGACGCAACTTTAATAAAATAAATACCTTTTGATAAATTACTCAGATCAAGATTGATTTTATATTCAAAATTATTGCATTCAATATTTTGAACTTCCACACCCAGATTATTGTAAATTTTAATTTGATAATTTTCTTCTGAATTTTGATTTTCGATAATCAGATTTCCGTTGGTAACTGTTGGATAGCAGCGAAATTTTGAATTTTTTACAATTCCGATGGCTGATTTTACTTTTTCAAATCCCGTCATTTGTAAACCCCAAACCTCCACAGTATTTGCAGCTTCAAGTTTCAAAATAAAACTGTTTTCGCCTGTAACTTTGTCCGACAATTTCATTTTTACCGGAACTGCAACTCCATTGGCTGCGCCAGCCTGAACGTAAGCGCTGCTGTAAGTTGCACCACCATCCGATGAAAGATAAATATTCAGGTTTCGATTGCCACCACCTGAACTTGCAAAGGTAAGCGTGAGTGTATCGGGCAGATATTTTGACAAATCGATAGCAGGTGAAATAATAGTTCCACCCTTGCTGCTGCTGAAAGTAAGTTTAATACGGTTGTTCGAAATGGAGGTAGAATTCAGTGTGCTCCATGCTTTATTCTGAATTTCATCGGTAAATGATGTTCCGGCGAGTTTGAGAAGAACTCTTTTCTGACCGAGATTACCATTTCCTGAATTATCTTTCACAATAATTTTTAATGATTCCGAAATAGTTGAAGCACCTTCGTTATCGTAAACTTTTGCTGTAATTACAAAATCACCGGCAAGCGCAGGCGTCCATTCAAAAACATAAGGAGATGAATACACAAGCCCGACAAGATTATTTCCGGCATAAAATTCCACTCTCGAAATTGATCCATCTTCATCAGTTGCATTCGCACGGATTGAAATTTTATCGGATAGCAAATACTCAGCATTGTTGGTAGGATTTGAAATTGAAATTACAGGATATTTATTGTCCGGTCGTATTGAAGTGGGAATTTCAAAAGGTCCTAAATCAGGCAGACGATCGGTGGTGGTTACCAATGTCGATAGCACATAATAAGGTTTATCAGGATTGGATGGATATTTACTTTTATTTTCGATTAATTCCCACTGATAACTAATTCCTGCATTTTTCATACGTGATTCGGGTTTAAGTTTTCCAAATCCGTTATTGGGAAGTGAACCATCGGCATTACGTGGCGCAATCGCAGCGGCTAATGTCAGACTTTGAAAGTCGGCTCGCGATGGATTCCAATTGTCAGTTGCTGATTTTGCCAAATTCCACGAGTTAAAAGACGCATCGATTGTATTTCCGAACCATGTGTTGGAAGCATCGTAACTAATTTCATTATCTGTTCCCTGATAAATAATTTCACCCGGCAATAATGTTCGCGCCAATTTTTCGCTGTAAGGTTCAAATCCAACACAGTTTCTTAAAACGTGATTTTTTCCGTTTTTGGTATTCTCGTAGTAAGCGTAATTTTTCTCATTGTCGAACGAAAGGCAATTTATCATTGTTACATTGCCTTCGTTGTGGTTTTGGTCAAAGCCTTTATTGTTCGAGCCTGTTTTATATTTATGGTCGAAAGCGATACAACGAATATAAACATGTGGAGCTTGCGTTCTTGGTGTCGAACTGCTGCTTGCGCTGCCATTCGATTTAAAACCGTTGCCATTTCCACCTTTCAATCCGTTACGGAAAGTCCAGCAATCTTCTACAATAATCTGAAAACGGGAATAATAGAAATCCCAGCCATCATCGCCATTTGCCCACGCACGACAACCGCGAAACACATTTCCAGCACCCGGCGAAAGTTTGCAGGCAAAACCATCGGCATTGTCGGTGTTTTTGTCGTTATAATACGAATCGCAATTGAGAACTAAATTGTACGAAGCAATCGAACCATCGTTAGGCATGGTTCCGTTCGATTGCTGAATGGTTAATCCGCTATCAGAATTATAACGGAATGTACAGTTTTCAATAATATTGTAACTGCCTTCAATGCGCATTCCGTTATCCGTGGAATTTTGAATTACCAAACCTTTGATGTGCCAATATTGTCCGCCAAGTTGAATTCGGATACCGTTTGCAGCTGTTACATTCAGAATTACCGAGTCGCCGGTCAAAATATCGGGCGTGTAGCCCCAAAGATTGTAATAAGCATTTTTGTTACCGGCTTTGGCTATTGTCCAAATTGTGCTCACAGTATGTTTGCCTCCACGCACCCAAATTGTATCGCCGGGCTGAACTACTGAATTCGCTTTGTCGAAACCTCTAAAAGGTGAACTGAAAGTTCCGGGATTCATATCATCGCCATTGGTAGCAATAAAATATTGTGCAGCATACAACGGAGATAAAACTATTGCTAATAATATAGAAATGAACGTTTTTTTCATTTTTTAATTTGTAATAAAAAATTTTATTGTGAGCTATATGACTATTTATTCCTACCCGTCTGACCGCTCAAAGCGGTCTGACGGATGCCTGCCCAACCGAAATATATTATTGCGTTTGTCATATTTGCCAATTTGGTTTATAAAATTATAATTTCACCAATTTCTGAACTGTCTGAAAACTTTCATTCGTAAACTGAAGTAAATATACTCCAGTTTTCAGGTTCTCATTCAATTTAATACTACGTTTTTCAGCGGGAATTAAATCAAAAATTTCCTGTGCATAAACCGTTTTTCCTGATAAATCGATGATTTGAATTTTTCCGTTTCCTTTCGTTGTAGCTTCAACTTCAATGGTAGTATTTAGAATAAACGGATTGGGAAAAATTTTCAATTTGTCTGAAAGTTCGCTAATGTTTTTTAATCCTGTTGACGGAACATATTCATAAGCGCCTAAATCGACAGCTGTTCCTGAAAAACCTGCGAGAGCAACATCAATTTGTTTAAATGTAACCGGACTTACACCTTTTACTACATTTATGCCTTTGTCGATAAATATTGAATTAGGTTTCAAACGACCAAAGCCATTTTTTGGCAAACTACCATCGGCTTCACGTGGCGCCAGAAAATCTTCTTTTGATGTGCTGACAAACTGGTTGTAAATACTTTTTTGGTCGAATATAGCACCGGATGTCGTTTTGTAAGGCACTAAAACAGTTCCGTTAATCGGATTCCAGCTGTTGTTAAGTACAGTTGAACCTGCCGCCAAATCGAACAACTGACTTTCACCGCCTACTTTTGCATCGAAACTGATGTTATTTCGCAAGTCGCTTGGATAGGCTCTTACCCTGAAATTTTTCAAGCCTTGCCATGAAACGCAGTTGAAAATAAACAAACTGTCGGCATTGTTATTTTCGCTGAAACCTGCACCGGTAACATAACCATCGAATGCAATACAATTCCTGACCACATGTTTTGCAGCCCAATCATCGCCCCCAAGTTTAAATCCATTCCCATCGCCGTTCCATGTTGTCGATAATGTATTTTTTTGTCCGTATTCCCAGTTTAAATCATTTTTAGTTGCCAGGGCGGGATTTCCGTTACCAAAAGTCCAGCATGAATCTACGTAAATAGGAAAGTGGGTCATATAAAAATCCCAGCCATCATCGGCATTTTCCCAAGCTCGGCAACCTGCAAACCGATTGTTGGCGCCAGGCGAAAGTTTACAGGCGAAACCATCGGCATTTTCGTAGTCAGTTCCCCAATCGAGGTTGCGGTACGAATCGCAATTTTTTATCAGATTGTTGCAAACCTTATCTGCAGCATCGGGCGATTCTTTGGCTAATCCAATCTGAATTCCCGAATCGCCATTGTGGTGCAAAACCAGTAGTTCGCAAATGTTATAACTTCCTTCAATTTTAATTCCATTGTCGGGCGCCTGACAAATTTCCAAACCTTTCAGATAATAATAATCGCCTGTAATTTTGAATCCTCGCGCTTCGCCTCGCGCAGTGGCATTTATATTTGTATAGGACGAAAAAATATCGTAGAAATTCAGTACCGGTTTTTCTCCGGGATAATTTAAAATGCAATAACGTTCCTGTTCAGAACCTTTCTGAGTAAGGAAAATGGTAGCTGTGTAACGATAAGTTCCGCCTCGCATGAAAAGCGTGTCGCCGGGTTCCATAAGCGCAATG
>CAYQWD010000126.1:5608-7361 GCA_964420955.1 uncultured Paludibacter sp.
AGGCGCATTAATTGAACCTGAATTGTTGTCGTTGCCGCCTTTTTCAGTTGGAGCACAAAAGTACGTTGAATAGACTGCGGATTTGAAGCTTGCTGTTACCGTTTTTTCTGAATTTATCAGAATAGTTGTATTTAAATTAGTGGAGATTATATCGCCGCTCCAACCTGTAAAACTTGCGCTGACCGATGCATCAGGCACAGCCTGTAATTGAACTATTGTTCCTTCGGGATAAAAAGGAGCATCGGGAGTTTTGATTACTTTTCCTTTGCCCTGAATTTTTACAGTTAAAGCATATTCTTTTACGCCTTGGGTTGCACCAACAATGGTAATTTTATCGAGATTTGGTCCTCCGTTCGATGTAAGTGAAGTCATTAAAATCCGGTTTGTGCCTTTACGCAGGTTTAATATTACCGGTGTTTCAACCCATGTTGTAAATGCGCCTGAACTGCCGAAAGCCTGTTTTGCAACCTGCAAAACTCCGTTTACCGTGAAACTCATAGCGCGGTCATCGGTTTTTCCATTTGCCCAACGCACAAGTACTGTAGCTGCCGGCATTTCTTCTGCAATGGTAAATTCAAGCAACAAGGTACTTCCCACAGCATTTGTTAAATCCACAAAGCTGCTTCCGGTATAACCTGCATGTTGTGTATCTGTTTTTCCACCGAAAGTTCCGCTTTCAGCCTGAACTGTAACATCGGCATTTATTTTCGAAACAAGAATTAGCATTAAAGCAATGAAAAAATATTTGATTTTCATTTGATTTTTGGAGATTTTTAAACTAACTTTCCCAAAGTTCTAAAACCTTGGAAAAGCTAGCGAATAAATTTTACAGACTGATTTTGATTTTCTGAACTTAATTTCAGAATATAATTTCCTTTGGGCAAATTGCCAAGATAAATAATGTGATAATTTTCGCCTTCGGGAAACAACAGGTTTTTTATACATTGCATTACACATTTTCCTGAAATGTCAAAAATATCGAGTGATATGTTTTCAGCCTTGTTTAATTTGAATGAAATGGTTGAAATATCAGAAATTGATGAATTGCTTATTTTTAATTCGGAAGATGTAAATTTTTCAGGATTAAAAATTCCGGTTTTTGCATTGTATTCAAAAGCGCCCAAATCAGGAGCTGCGCCATTGAATGCAACCTGATAAACTTTATTCAAGAAAGTATAATTTACAATCTGACCTTTGTCGATACAATCGGAGGTTGATTTTAGTCTGCAAAAACCATTATCTGGAATAGTTCCATCCTCATTTCGGGCTACGGAGGCTAATTGCATTGCTACTGCATTATTTGTTATATCGGCTACAAAATCATCATAATTACCAATTCCACCATTTTGTTTGTCGGCGGTATTTGTTCCAAATTGCCAACTGTTATTTTGTGTGATATTTTGGGTTTGGTCGCTGATAATTTTATCGCGCGATTTGAAACCGATACAGTTTTTAATGGTATGTCCGGTGCTTCCGCTTGCCATGGAAAAACCTTTAATATTGTCGAAAGCCGTGCAATTGAGCATTACCTGCGGATCCTGATTGTCGTTCTGGTCAAAACATTTTCCGCCGCCGCTCACATAGTAAAGGTCGAAAGCAATGCAACCCACAGCTATGTTTGTTCCGCGCGAGTAGGTGCTGTTTCCGCCCATTTTGAAACCGTTTCCATTGCCATATTTATTAGCGCGCAGTGTGTTTTTATCGCCATTATGCCAAGTCCAGCAATTAAGCAATAACACACCGAATGTGTTCG
>CAYQWD010000127.1:0-4240 GCA_964420955.1 uncultured Paludibacter sp.
AAACGCATTTCACCTTCGTACTCTTCAGCCTTTGCTGTAGTTATAGTACCCTTTACAGCTGCTTTTTTCACACCATCAATCACGATATTACATTTATTTATCAAAGCCCATAGCGTATTCCACATATTTACATTATTGGCAGTAGTAGGATCATAAGTACTGTTATAAGTAATTTGGTAAAAAGTTGCCATGTTCATCATATCCTCACCTCTGCAATCACCTTGTTCAATTGAAGCAGCTCCAAAAGGATAACCTCTAACCACAAAAGCAGCACCTTGTGAAGTTTGATAAAAACCAGATTGTGCGGCATCGTACACTCCGGTAACGGATAATGCTATAAGATCGGGATTATCGAATGCTGACAATTCCGAAATGGAACTGTAAGGTTTCAAATTTAAATCGTCTTCGCTGCACGAAAACACTGTAAGCATGGAAATAAAAATTATTGCCAGCTTTATTAGTGATAATTTTTTTGTTATTGAGTTCATATTGTTTTCTTTATTAGAAGTTAACATTAATACCTATTGAGGAAACACGCTGAATTGGGTTAGCATTATAGTCTACACCCGTAAATCCTGTACCACCCGACATTTCGGGATCAAGCCCAGTGTATTTTGTAAAACAAAGTACGTTTTGCGCTTGAACAAATAATCTTATACTTTCAATAGAAATTCTATTAGTAATATTCTTTGGCAATAAATAACCCAATCGAATGTTTTCCAATTTAATGTATGAACCATCTTCTACAAATCTTGAGATAGTGTTATTTTCAAGATTTATAAAGTTCTGTCGTGCATGCCAGAGTCTTGGAGTTTTTCCATCACCCGGAACTTCTGCACTTTGCCAGCGACCAAGAATTTCTACACCATTGTTTTGGAATGCTTGAGTAAGCATATCGCCTCTTGTACGGTTAAATATTTTGTTACCGCCAGAGAACCTGAACATGAAACTAAAATCAAATCCTTTATAAGTAAGTGTATTCGTGAACGAACCATAATAAGTTGGAATTGAATTTCCAAGTATTTTTTTATCATCAACATTGAATACTGTTTGATTTGTTGCATCCATTAAAGTGGGATTTGCCGAATCGTAGAAATAATAATTCTGATTGGCGATATTACCCTGAATATCTCTATTTACCCAAATCGGATTACCGTTAGCAGCATTTACACCGTAATATTCATAACCGTAAAGCGAATAAATAGGATAACCCTCCTTAACAATTGAATAGGTGTACGGAATACTTTGTCCGTTGTTTAATTTCACAATTTCATTCTCGTTGAGAGTTAATGTTGCATCAACATCCCATTTGAAATCTTTTGTTACTACTGGCGTGAACTTTGTTGTAAACTCAAAACCACTATTTTTCAGCGTTCCAACGTTTTTATTAATAATATTACTTGGTACACCAAGAGAAGGTGGGGTTGGCGCCTGTAATATCAAACCATCATTGTTATTGTTGTAGTAATCTACATTTAAACCAAATCTGCCTTCGAACATTGTAAGGTCGAAACCAACATTAAACTTATTGCTTGTTTCCCACATTAAGCTGCTATTACCCATCTGAGAAAATGCTATACCATTTTGAGTACCGTATTGAGCGCTGCCAAACAATCCCAGATATGGATAATTGCCAATAGACGTATTTCCAACCGATGCATAAGATGCACGAATTTTCATATCGTTAATTTGCGGTAGATTATCTTTAATAAAGCTTTCTTCACTGATAGTCCAGCCTATTGAACCTCCGGGGAATAAACCAAATCTGTTGGCAACTGGCAATGAGGATAAACCATCTCTACGTATTGAAGCCTGTAAATAGTACTTGTTCATGAAATTATAATTTACACGTGCAGCAAGTGATTGCAGCATATTTTCACTCATCGATCCTCCGATTGTTTGCGTAGTTGCTGTACCGGAAATGATATTGTACCTGAAAAATCTGTCAGATATATTTTGAGCTACAGCTTCATACCAATAGTATTTATGTTTTTGCATTTCCTGTACCAAAGTTACACTTAGGTTATGCGCATCGGCAAATTTATCAGTATATGTTAACACGTTCTGAACATTGTATCGAGTAGCATTTTGAAATAGTTGCATTACGTAACCTCCACGTCCTGCACCATCACCATGGCGAGGGTCCCAGAATTGGAAGCCGTCATTTAATAAAATATCAATGCTAACTTGAGGACGATAAACAATCTTTTTCAGGAATGTTGCTTCAAGATAAAAATTTCCTAATGCTCTATAAGATTTTGAAGTCGCCCGATTGTTGTCAAGAACAAACATTATATTTGTTATATTATCATCAATAAATCTTACGTTACTACCCCTACCAAGTACACGTGTATCAACATCGTCCAAATTATATCCTGTCGGGTCGTTTTTATCCCATGGGCTTACGTTAGGTAATGCTCTAAGGGCATTAAATATATTACCTGATAAACTATTTGCACCTTGGTTTAAACCCGTAAGTATTGAATTTGTCAAAGATGCATTTACACCAACTTTCAGCCATTGATACATTTTCTGCTCAAGGTTTGAGCGGAAAGTATATCTTTTCATTGAGTTTGCAACCGAAACACCTTGCTGGTCGGCATAACCCAGCGAAACATAATAATTTGTTTTGTCGTTTGCTCCAGATAGCGAAAAGTTTTCTTCGTGTTGCAAAGCATTATTTCTTAAAACTAACGACATCCAGTCTGTGTCTATTGGTTTTCCGTTTGCATCAACTCCTGCAATAGCTTGTGGTGCAGCAGTCCCAGCATTTCTAAATTTCTCATTCGAAATTGTAATAAATTGATCTGCATTCAGCAAATCGTAAGCAGCTACAGGTGATGCAGTACCAACATAGCTATTAAAATTAACTTTTGTTTTTCCTACAGTTCCTTTCTTGGTTGTAATTAAAATAACGCCATTGGCAGCACGCGAGCCGTAAATTGCAGTTGCCGAACCATCTTTTAAAACTTCAATTGAAGCTATATCTGCCGGATTGATATCAGCAAGGGCATTGTGGGCAGTGGCGGCATATGCGCCATAGTTTCCTGTAATTGTTGGAACACCATCTACTACTATCAAAGGGTAAGTACCCGATGTGATTGAATTTACACCACGTATATTAATGGTGGGTGTTTGTCCAAGAATTCCGGTTGGGGTAGTAATCTGAACCCCTGGTAATCGACCGGACAATTGACTTTCAAAACTGGCAGTTGCTAGATTGGCTATAGCATCACCTTTTACTTGAGCTATCGACCCAGTCAACTCTCTTTTTCGCTGAATACCATAGCCTGTTACTACAATTTCATCAATTTCTTTAGTATCTGCTTGAAGTCTTACAATCATATTGTTGGATGCTTGTAATTCAAGAGTTTTCATACCAACATACGAAAACCACAAAACTGATGATACCGATGGTATCGAAATTGAAAAGTTACCATTTACATCTGTTATAGTTCCGGTAGAGGATCCCTTTACCATAACTGATGCTCCAATAATTGGCTCTCCATCTTCAGCCGAAATCACCTTACCGGAGATTGTACGCTGTTGAGCATTGACCAAACTTACGCCTATCAGAAAAAGACAGGCTAAAAAGAACGTTAGTTTTCTCATAAAATTACATTTTGATTGTTAATCAATTGTTTACAACTTAAAATTTATACTCTCAAATAATTTCGGGAACAAATATATAATTTTGTTCCGAAAAAACAATATTTATACTATTTATTATGAAATTTATTTTTTAAAAATTCTTCTAATTTTTGTTGATTGAGTTCAATATTTTCATTAAAATATGCGTTTGTTGTTGCTCTGAAAGGCTAAATATAATTATAAATTTCGGGATATTGCCTGTAAACATAACACATTTTTTTTATTATTCGATTATTGCAAATACAATTATTGTTAATAAATCAATCCCATCTTCATCCCGTTGCATCGGAATCAAATACTATATTAATAGAGACAGATTTGGTTATATTAAAAACTTTTCTTTTAAACAACAATCAGGTTTAGAGCATTTTAAAGCATTTTTCCGCAACAAATAAGTTCATCAGTATATGAAGCTATAATAATATGCCTGCTCAAAAAAAATCAAAGTTTGATTATTTGATTACTAATCCGAACCGACACTTCGGAATCAGGTCAATAAATAGGGCTTGCTTAAAAACTACCAAGTTTCTGATATGAAAATTTATAAATTTCAATTGTAAAAGTCAATGGGTAGTTAAAAAATAACACT
>CAYQWD010000127.1:4284-7291 GCA_964420955.1 uncultured Paludibacter sp.
ATACTCAACGCGAAGAATGCAAAGTTTTCATTTTTTACAATATGTTAATAACCTGATTCTTATAAAAAGGTGCAAAGAGGAAAACTTAAAAGTTTTCCTTAGGGTCTTCGCATCTCTGCGTTCACAATATTATTTTTTATAACTAACTATTGAGTTAATAAATCAGTTTAATATTTATCAGTGGGCATCAGCAAAATCATCAAAAATCAGCGTTCTATCTCTTTTCTTAGTTTTCAGCAAACCCTATTTATTATTTTAAAAGTTTAAGGAGAACCTGAGCTATCACAAAAGCAGCATTATAAGCTTCTACGGTTACATTCGATGTTTTTTTTTCTGCTTCAGTATATCTGCCTGCTATTTATTTTTAGTTGGCGTCAATGTTGATCTTTTATAAAGTCCAAATGAACCTGCAGTAACCTGCGCACTCCATGAATTAAATGTTATAACTCCATTGGCACCTATTGTGCCTAAAAGCGGGGTGTTTGACACTGCACTACCATCGAATGGCAAAGCCTTTGTATCGCCATAAGTGTTTGATACATAAATTATCTGGTTATTGTCAATGGAAACAGATTTGTTTACCATGTTAAAATTTACAATAATTTCAGTACCACCATCCCAGAAGTTTTTTAACTTTAACTGTCTGGCATTACCTTCAATTTCTAAAAACTCAACATTATATGCTGCATCCAATGTTTCATCAGCATATTTATAATCACTCATTAGGTAAACTCCTACAAAATCTATCAATGGATTTTCAAACACTGGCGTTGAAAAAATTTTAATTGCGCTGTACACAACTCCATCTTTTGTAATTACATACGAACGAACATAATATTCTGTAAGCTCTTTAAGTCCGAACAATTCACTTGAAAAATTCGACCCTTTAACACCTTTGGACACAACCCCTTTTGTAAAATTTACATCTGTAGCACATACAAATCCTTTTTCAATATATGATTTATCTGTACCAAAAGTAATTGATCCTGTACATTGAACTGATGATCCTGTAACTTCGCCTATTGTAACAGATGTTGAGGGAAGTAGTGACGAATCAGGAACATAATCGTAGGTCGATTTCAGCACATCTTCTTCAGTACAACCGATAAAAGCAATCGGTAAAACAAGTATAAATGCTAATGCTTTTAAAATATTCTTCATATTATTATAGTTATTTTCTTTTTGTTTCAATAGTGTTTCGAAATTTCATTTCTTCTAAATGTTGTTGTCATTCTCTGAAATTGCAGCATTTTCCTGAATTTCGCTTTGAGGAATTTTATAAATCCAACGTTTATCTCCGGCAGGAACAGCAATTTTATTTGAACCTTCGTGGTTTGAGCCTGCATAAGTTCTGTCAATTCCTTTGTTCAGACGTTTTAAATCGAAGTAAGAGAATCCTTCGCCCCATAATTCAATCCTGCGCTGCATCCAAATTTCGTTAACAGTAACTGTTGCTTTATTCCATGATGGGTCACGTTTCTCCATCAGCTTTTTTAGCGCAGTGGCAGCTTCGCCACCTTTTGCCTGTTGCGCTAAAGCTTCAGATTCGATAAGCACCATTTCTGATCCGCGCATATAGCAATAATCCTGTGTAAAGGCACCATCGGAACCAAACTTCAGATTCGCAAGAGGAAGTTTCCACCCGGTTGCCGAAGCATCTACATTGGCTGTTACTACAATTGAGCCATTTGCGTCTTGAAACCATGTTTTACGAACATCAGTATCTTGAATTGCATCGTATAAACGTTTGTCGATAAGGCGGGTTGAATATTGCAAGCCCGCATAACCGGCAGTAAGATTAGAAATATGTGAAAAGAACGATGCATAAATAGAAGTAGTTTCAGTATTGTGATCGTAACCCCACATAAACTCAGGATTGTTTAACGACATGAAACCCTGTTTTGTTTGTTCAGAGGTCATTACCGGATAGTTTGTCTGCGCAATGCGGGCAGCATCAACTGCTTTAGCCCATTGCTCGGTTAACATATAATAGCGTGCAAGCAAACCATTGGCTACTGCATAATCAATCTGATTTTTTGTTGAACGATTCCATCCCTTAAGATTAGAAACTGCCAATGTCAAATCGGACTCAACCAATGCAAGAATTTCCGACACGGGGGTACGTCCAAGTTTATTCTCTTTACCTTCGTTGCCTGCAAAATACAAAGGTATTCCGGGCAGTGTACCCGATACTGTAATTGGATACAATTTCTGATACATTTGAATTAGATAGAAATATGACATACCCCGTAATGCAAGCGCTTGTCCTCGATATGCAATGATGTCAGGCGAAGTTGATGTTTCGCTTGTGAGCGCAAGTATATTATTTGCACCAGAAATCATACTGTAAAAATATGTCCAAATCATATTTGTACGACGATAGTTCCACTCACGATTATCGAGTGCATAATCGAATCGGAAATGGGATAGTTTTTGCATCACAATATCTTCTGTCATCATATCAGTAGCATGAAGAATTGCCATAAAACCAAAGGAATCGTGAGCATCAGTACCCATCAAATTCCATTCAACCATTCTGTTATAAACAGCATCGACAAAGCCCTTCAATTTCGATGGATCTGCTTCCATTGCTTTGGCTGCATCCACCGATGTTAGATTTGCTGTAGTTTTCACATCCATGAAGTCATCGGAACATGAAATTCCAAACAATACGAAACCGAGTAAAAAGTAAATTATTTTATTTGTTTTCATATACTTAATTTTTTTGGATTAAAATTTAACCGTTAAACCAATTGAAGTAGTGCGAAGGGCAGCGTATGTACCTTCGAAGTTTGCTCCGGAAAATGAATGACGAGGATCAAGACCCTGACGGGCAGACAACAACAACAGATTATCTGCACTTGCATAAACTCTGACATTGTCTATCTTAACTGAATTAAGCACTTTTTTTGGCAGTGTATAACCGAGCGTTACATTCTTCACATTAAAATATGAAGCGCTTGTCAGGAAACGGGTTGAGGTTGCATTCACATTCTGGTCGCTGGTC
>CAYQWD010000128.1:0-7253 GCA_964420955.1 uncultured Paludibacter sp.
ATAACACAACCTAAAATAATTAGAGCGCTTGTAGCAAATCCAAATTCTTCGGCTCCAAGCAATGCTGAAGTGATTATATCTTTACCCGTTTTGAGTTGACCATCAGCCTGAAGTTTTACCTGTCCGCGTAAATTATTCAAGACAAGCGTTTGTTGTGTTTCTGCCAAACCTACTTCAAGAGGCAATCCTGCATGTTTTATTGAACTTGAAGGGCTAGCTCCGGTTCCACCTTCGGATCCGCTAATTAGTATCAAATCTGCCTTTGCTTTTGCCACACCTGCAGCAATTGTTCCAACTCCAGTTTCAGAAACCAGTTTCACGCTAATAAGTGCTGATGGGTTTATGTTTTTCAAATCGAAAATCAATTGAGCCAAATCCTCGATTGAATAAATATCGTGATGTGGAGGAGGCGATATAAGAGATATTCCGGGAATTGAATGTCTGGTTTTTGCTATAATTTTGTCCACTTTGTGTCCGGGTAACTGCCCCCCTTCACCGGGTTTTGCTCCCTGGGCTATTTTAATCTGCAATTCATCAGCATTTACAAGATATTCAGCTGTAACTCCAAACCGGCCTGATGCAACCTGCTTTATTGCACTGCGTGTACTTAATCCATCAGAGCGCTTTTTGTAACGCTCAGGATCTTCGCCGCCTTCGCCAGTGTTACTTCTGCCACCAATGATATTCATGGCTATTGCCATTGCCTCGTGTGCCTCACGACTAATAGAACCGTACGACATAGCACCGGTAACAAATCTTTTCATAATATTTTCAGCCGGTTCAACTTCGCTGATGTCAATTGGATTTGTTTGATAATCCATTAAATCGCGGATAAAGGAAGGAGTAGATTTTTCATCTACAATTTTTGAATATTCCTTGTATTTATCATAACTTCCGGTACGGGTAGCAATTTGCAAACGAGCTATTGTTTCCGGATGCCATGCATGTGATTCACCATTGATTCTATAAGCATAATGTCCCAAGTTCTCCAACCGATCGAGATCATCGCCTACTTCGGGAAAAAATGCAGATTGATGTGGTTCTATAACTTCACGGGCTACATCATCTATATCAATTCCTTCTATTGAAGAACTTATATCTTTGAAGTATTTATCAAGAAAAGTTGATGAAATTCCAATTGCTTCAAAAATATGCGCACCACGATAACTACGAAGCGTTGAATTACCCATTTTTGAAAGCACTTTCAGCAAACCTTTATTAACTGCTTTTATATAATGGGTATAAGCAGTTTCGAGATCGATATTAATATCGCCCGATAATATTTTTTCATTAACAATGGCAAAAACCATATAAGGATTTACAGCATTCGCTCCGAAACCGAACAATAAAGCAAAATGCATAACTTCGCGGGGCTCAGCCGATTCGACGACAATGTCAATTTGCATTCGCTTTCGTTTTTGTACCAGATAAAGATGAACAGCAGAAACTGCCATTAAAGATGGTATAGGGGCATTTTGACCATCAACCCCACGGTCGGACAATACAATGTAGTTTTTACCATCGTCCACAGCTTTTTCAACTGCGAGACAAAGCTCCTGAATAGCTTTTTCAAGTCCGTGAGCACCTTTTTTTGGATCAAAAAGCATAGGAAGTGAAATTGTAGAAAAACCCTTGTATTTCAAATTACTTAAAATATCGAATTGCGTATTTGTAAGTACCGGACTTTTCAGCTTAACCATTTTACAGATTTCAGGAGCAGCAACAAGTAAATTTTGATGAACTGAGCCTATGTAACCTGTTAGTGACATAACCAACTCTTCACGAATCGGATCAATTGGCGGATTTGTAACTTGTGCAAATTGCTGCCTAAAATAATTGAACAATCTTTGCGGCTTATCAGAAAAAACCGCTAATGTTGCATCGTTTCCCATAGACGACACCGGCTCATATCCATCATAAGCCATTGGCATAATAAGTCTCTCGATATCTTCTTTGGAATAACCAAAAGCTTTGAGCAGTGTCTTAAAACTGGGTAAATTATTTTTTGTGCTTCTTCCCGACGAAATATCTTCAAGGTTAATACAGTTTCTGTTGAGCCACTCCCGATAAGGAAATGCTTTTGCAAGGCTTTCCTTCAACTCTGGGTCATAGAAAACTTCACCATTTTTTGTATCAACCATTAACATTTTTCCGGGCTTGAGTCTTCCTCTTTCTTTAACTCTTTCCGGCTCAATATCTATAGTACCTGTTTCCGATGCGATTATCATTAAATTATCATGTGTAATAAGATAACGGGCAGGACGCAAACCATTCCGGTCGAGCATTCCGCCAGCAAATCTGCCATCGCTGAAAAGCAGTGTTGCTGGTCCATCCCAGGGTTCCATAAAAGTACTGTGATACTCGTAAAAAGCACGTAAATCATCCGATATAGGATTTTTGGCATTCCAGCTTTCAGGAACAAGCATAGCCATTGCATGTGGTAAAGATTTTCCTGACATTACTAAAAATTCGAGAACATTATCAAGTGAGGCACTGTCGCTCATTCCTGGCTGTACAATAGGATAAAGTTCTTGTAAATTTCCAAGTTGATCAGACTTAAGCACACTCTCGCGCGACTCCATCCACTGACGATTTCCTCTTATAGTGTTTATTTCACCATTGTGTCCAATCATTCTGAATGGTTGAGCTAAATCCCATGTTGGAAAAGTATTGGTGCTAAAACGTGAATGCACAAGGGCAATAGCACTCCTGAAATTTGGATTCGATAAATCGGGGTAATACTCGCGCAATTGAAGTGAAGTTAACATGCCCTTGTAAACCATTTTTCGCGTAGAAAGCGATACAATATAGAAACTGCGTTCTTTAGCCAGATTTGATTGAAAAATTGATTTTTCAATTTTTTTTCGGACAACATATAACTTTAATTCCAGTTCTTCCTGATTTAAATTACCGGTAACAAATATTTGTATAATTTGAGGCTCATTGGATGCTGAGATTTCGCCCAAAATACCACTATTAACTGGCACTTTCCGCACAGAAAGTAATTGGAGTGATTCTTTTTCAAGTTTTTCCTTGATAACATTCAGACATAATTCAGCTTTATTTTCATCCTTGGGAAGAAAAACAAGACCTGTACCGTACCTCCCCTTAGAAGGTACGGGAATTCCTTGTAATAAAATGAACTCGTGTGGTATTTGCACTAAAATTCCTGCACCGTCACCTGTTTTATTATCGGAGCTTTCAGCTCCACGATGAACCATGTTTTCGAGTACCTGTAGCCCCTTGTCAATAATTTGATGTGATTTCTCACCGTTAATGTTCAGTATTAAACCTACACCACAGGCATCATGTTCGTTGTTAAAAGAATATAGCGATTGTTGCTCATACTCTTCGATGTGCAAGTTGGTTAAATCCATTTTCCTTATCAGTTTTATACGCTAACTCTAAATCAAATCAGCTGTTTAATGTGTAATTTTTAGTTTTTTGTGTAAAAAAAGTGAGAGGATTATTGCACGCTCTCACTATATTTTTTTAAAATAAAACTCAGATATTTTAAGAAAAAAATTTTTATTATCTGATAAATAACAATTCTCTGTATTTAGGGAGCGTCCATAATTCATCATCGATAATCAACTCAAGTTTATCTACATTGTATCGAATGATATCGAAGTATGGTACAACCTCTTCTTGATAACCTATTGCTTTTTCGTATTCGTGTTCGTTTTTATTTAATCTTCTACGTGTATCAATCATATCATCGACAGCATTTTTTATGGTTGCGATTCTTTCACCTATTTCCACAATCAATGCTGTATCCATTTCGCCCAATTTTTCTGCCCTTTCGCCCGTGAAAACTGATTTTATTTTTGACACATTATCGAGCAGGAAACTTTGATATTTGGTAGCAAGTGGAATGATATGATTCATAACCAAATCGCCAAGAACGCGTGCTTCAATCTGAATTTTCTTGGTATAGGTTTCCCATTTAACTTCATTACGGGCATGTAATTCTTTTTCGGTTAATACACCAAGCTTCGAAAATAACTCTATTGTTTGAGCTTGTGTGTTCACTTTATATATTTTTGGAACACTTGTTTCACAATCGAGACCGCGTTTTGCAGCTTCTTCCTTCCATTCCTGACTGTAACCATTTCCATCGAACCTGATATCTTTTGAATCTTTAATAAAAGTTTTAACAACTTCGAAAATTGCTTTTTCTTTACTTAAACCAGCTGCAATTTTTTCATCAACCAAGACTTTAAATTCAATAAGCGACTCAGCTACAACTGAGTTTAGTGTTGCCATTGCCGAAGAGCAGTTTGCCGAAGAACCAACAGCACGAAACTCGAAACGATTTCCGGTAAAAGCAAAAGGCGATGTACGGTTACGATCCGTATTATCAAGGAAAACTTCAGGTATATGGGGAATATCAAGTTTCAATTTTTTCTTATCGTCAATAACTATTGCCTCTTCGCTCGTACAGTTTTCAATTTTATCGAGCACAGCGGATAGCTGCGAACCGAGAAAAGCCGATATTATTGCAGGAGGAGCTTCATTTGCGCCTAAACGATGAGCGTTTTGCGCCGTCATGATTGAAGCTTTGAGCAATGCATTATGTTTATACACTGCTTTTAGGGTTGTTGCAATAAAAGTTATAAACTGCAAATTTTCTTCAGCTGTTTTTCCGGGAGAATAAAGCAGAACACCGGTATCAGTTCCGAGTGACCAGTTATTATGTTTTCCTGAACCGTTTATACCTGCAAATGGTTTTTCATGCAAGAGCAAACGAAAACTATGACGACGGGCAACTTTTTTCATAATTGACATTACTAACAAATTCTGGTCGACAGCAAGATTTGCTTCACCATAAATTGGTGCAAGTTCGAATTGGTTTGGCGCTACTTCATTATGACGGGTTTTAAGTGGAATTCCATATTTATAACACTCAAACTCCAAATCTTTCATGTAAGCGGCTACTCGGGTTGGCACAGCTCCGAAATAATGATCTTCGAGCTGCTGATTTTTTGCAGATTCGTGTCCGAGTAAAGTTCTTCCTGTAAGCACTAAGTCAGGCCGTGTTGCATACAAACCTTCGTCAACCAGAAAATATTCCTGTTCCCAACCCAAATAGGCACGTACTTTTTTTACTTTAGGATCGAAAAGATTGCATACATCCACGGCAGCTTTGTCAACAGCAGCAAGCGCTTTTTTCAATGGTGCTTTATAATCGAGAGATTCACCGGTATATGAAAAAAAGATTGTAGGTATAACCAGTGTATCGTCCATAACAAATGCGGGCGAAGAAGGATCCCATGCTGTGTAACCCCGCGCTTCGAATGTATTGCGAATTCCTCCGCTTGGAAAAGAAGATGCATCAGGTTCTTGCTGTGCTAATAATTTTCCTGAAAATTCTTCGATTACGGTTTCGCCAGGTTCACCTACGTAATCGATAAATGAATCGTGCTTTTCAGCAGTTGTATCGGTAAGTGGTTGAAACCAGTGCGTGTAATGTGTTGCACCAAGCTCAGTAGCCCAAAGTTTCATACCTGCTGCAATATGATTTGCTAAAGAAATATCCAATACAGCATCTTTTTCAATAACATTGTTCAATGCTTTCAAAGTATCTTTGGTAAGATATTTTGACATCGCAGCTTTATTAAAAACAAATTTACCGTAATAATCTGATGTAAATTTCTCAGGTGCATTTACACTTAATGCTTTTTTTCTGAAAGCTTCCTCTACTGCTTTAAATCGTAATGTTGACATAATTTTATTTTGTTTTTTGTTTTAATTCATTTTTTTTCAGATAAAAAATTAACTCATAGCTTTTTATTTTTACAAAAGTAAATAATATTGTATCATCAATGCAAATTTATTGAAAAATGTTTTATTAAATAACTATTGAGCTTTTATATTGATATTAATTTTCAACTTTAAATTGTATTTTAATATTAAATGCATTTAAAATATTTCATTTTATTAGTTATAATAAATTATAAATTTAGTATTTTCCAGATAAATCAAGATTTTCATTTACATTTTAAATATGATAAGTTAGTTTTATTATAATATTGATTTTAATATTATGTTTTTTAATACATTTTGTAATTAAAGGGAAATTAAACAGACTATTTCATCGCGAAGTAGTCTGTTTGAAACAATAAAACTAAAAAACACACGATATTTGAACTGAATCATTTATCGGTTTTCATTAATAACAACCGAGATACATTATTATTCAAGTCAATGTTCTTGGGTAGTAAATTCTGCTTTTTGTAATTTTATTACGGAATTTACCGGAATATAAACACATGAAAATTCAATCAAAATTTGTATAGGCTGTTTCTCCATGTTGAGACTCATCCAGGCCTAACGATTCATGCTTATCTAAAGCACGCACTTTGAAAATAATATCGGTAATTTTGAAAATTATATATGTTCCAACAGCAGCATAAACTATGGTAACGAAAGTTGCAAGCAATTGAATCCATAACTGATTAAAATTCCCATACAATGCGCCGCTGTAATCAGCCTGCACAAATGGAGTTGCCAGAATTCCAGTTAAAATTGCACCTAAAATACCTCCCACTCCATGCACACCAAAAGCATCGAGGGAATCATCGTAACCAAGTTTTGGTTTTACACGCGCAACCATTACAAAACATACCATCGAAACCAGAATGCCTATAACTAATGCACCGCCAACACTTACAAAACCCGCCGCAGGAGTAATTGCAACCAAACCACCCACCGCACCCGTACTTACACCTACAACAGTAGGCTTTTTATCAATAAACCAATCGAGCAATGCCCAAGTAAGGGCTGCTGCTGCTGCTGCCACATGCGTTACCATCAATGCGTTAGCGGCCAAACTATTTGCTGCAAGTCCGCTACCTGCATTAAAACCAAACCAACCAACCCATAACATTGAAGCACCTATTATAACATAAGTTATATTGTGAGGTGGCAGTGCATGACCCTGATAATCTCTGCGTTTTCCTAACATAAGCG
Source organism: uncultured Paludibacter sp. (assembly GCA_964420955.1). Lineage (GTDB taxonomy): Bacteria > Bacteroidota > Bacteroidia > Bacteroidales > Paludibacteraceae > Paludibacter. Next base: position 6,973 of record CAYQWD010000128.1, read on the forward strand.
CTGTTACAATGGCAGCTACACCTGCATTAATATGCACAACCGTACCACCGGCAAAATCGAGTGCTCCAAGTTTAAACAACCACCCATCGGCCGACCACACCCAGTGTGCAACGGGATTATAGATAAAAACTGACCATAAAATACTAAATATCAAAAAACCCTTGAAATTTATTCTTTCGGCAAATGCACCGATTATCAATGCTGGAGTAATTACAGCAAACATTCCTTGAAACATTACGAAAATAATGTGTGGTATAGTTCCGGTAACAGTGCCATCGGGT
>CAYQWD010000129.1:0-4811 GCA_964420955.1 uncultured Paludibacter sp.
ACAGGTGTACGTTAGGAATTTCTACACGCGTGGCGAATGGGAAAATATGATAAAAACAGAATTAAACAATAACAGACCGGTTTTGTATAACGGGCAATCCAACGATGGTGGTCATATTTTTGTTTGCGATGGTTATGATGCAAATGGACTTTATCACATTAACTGGGGCTGGGGCGGTATTTCCGATGGATATTTTGAACTTTCGGCTTTAAATCCGAACGAACAAGGGATAGGAGGAAGCAATGCAGGCGGATACAACTTTGATCAATATATAATTACAGGAATTCAAAAACCAACTGCAACATCAGTTCCAACTTATTTGGTTTATACAAACTCAACGCTTCAAAGTTCTGCAACCCAAGTGGGACGCAATGAAAATTTCGGGATCACTACACAAAAAACTTATAATTATGGTATTAATACTTTTACAGGAAGTTTTGGTTTGGGATTATTCAACGGCAATAATTTTATTCAGGTTTTGGGCTCGGGAAATGTAACACTCAACAGCTTTTCTGGTTGGAGTAGTTATACTTTCAATTCGCAAAGTATTCCATCTTCGATACAGCCAGGCAATTACAGAATTTATTTAATTTATAAACAAACTTCGGCAAATTCATGGAGCATTGTACGTGGAAGAACTGGCACACCTAATTATTTGAATGTTAATGTTGAATCAGCGTTCATAAAATTCAGTGTTCCCACCGATGTTTTTCCTCAACTGACTTTAAATAATACTGAAACTACAGGAAAGTTGTATAAAAATAAAACCGGACGTTTTAAGATGCAAATTAGCAATAGCAGCGGTGAATACAATTCTAAAATCAGTCTGAAATTGCAATCATTTTCAAACCCTGAAATTAGCCAAACAGTATGTACCGAACCTGTTAACATCATGTCTGGTGAAACAAAGGATTTATATCTGAATGGTAAAATTACTCTCGAACCGGGAGTATATCAGTTGTCAGTTTTGTATGATACCAGCAATAGTCTGACAAAACCCGAAACCTTTTTTCAGTTAGGAAATACAGTAAATGTACAGATTTTTCCTGAACCAACAGAATTGCCTGTTTTAACATTGAACAGTCAGATTTCTTTTACCGATCCGCAAAATGTTTTCGTAAGTAATGCCACACTTTCAGCTTCGATAACAAATAGCGGAGGATATTTTGAGGATAACTTAATTGCATTTATATTTCCGACTACTTCACCGAGTTCTTCGCTTACATATATAGGACGTCAAAAGGGAATTTTCGATCAAAATGAAACCCGCAATATTCAATTTTCAGGAAGCATAGCGCTTCCTGCCAACGATTACCGTATAGCAATTTATTACTGGAATGTAAACAGTACTGCCACTTCCAAATGGACAAGAATAGCGCCAAATGATAACTCTCTGATTTTTTTCACATTGAAGGATGATCTAACAATTATCGATGATAATAAGTCGTATCCCGATACGCTTTTCCCGAATCCTGCAACTGATTTTGTTTTTATCAAATCAGAACAAAAACCACAAAGTTTGCAAATAATGGATATTTTTGGCAGATTGCTGCAAACTATTATTCCTGCTCAATCAGGACTTATCACGGTTGATGTAAGTGAGTTAAAATCAGGAGCATATTTATTGCAGGTAATTTCTAACGAAAGAATTCAAGTTCACAAATTTCTAAAAAAATAAGCAACATGAAAAATATGTTTTCTTATGGTTTGTTGCTTGTTTTTTCCATCGTAATTTTTTCGTGCCAAAGTAAAAAGTATATGAGTCAAAATAGAATGTCAAATTCTGAAGTGTCGTTACTTCTACCTTCAGCTCCTGCGGTTATATACAAAACTATCAGAGATTTTTCAAATTATGTGCCTGTAATTATGGATGAAGATAGAACTCGCATAGTTTCTTATCCCGATCCAAACGATTTGACATTGAATGGAAAACCAGTTAAACCAACACAATTGTTAAATGGATATTTTCTCGACAACCGGGGAATAAATAAAAATGTAGTATTTTTGAAATATACGTATGAAGCATATATAAATTTTCCTTCACCTCCTTCATTAGCCGAGATGTTGTCGAATATTCTTGAGAAATATCCCTTAGTTGAAATGTATAGTTGCGGACTGCGCCATGAATACACCGATTTGGTGAAAGATATGAACTTGATTATTGCTAACGGTTTTCAGAACTGCCTCAAAGCTGATATTATCCCTATGCAGATTGAGTTGAATCTCTAATAATTATTAAAACGAATAATTTTCATTTCATTTATAAATGGTTACAAAAAACTACAAAGTTGTAACGTAAATTGTAAATTGATAAATAGTACATCGTAAACGGATAAATTGTTAATGATTTTATGTCTCCAATAAATTACATTCGTCGGAAATCCGAAAATTTAACTACTGCCATCGAGCAGATTTATGGATTGAAAGTAAACAATGAATCCGATAAAAGTCTGAAAGTAGCAAGCGAAACTTTCAGCAGTTTATTAAATATTGACTTATCCAAAATTCTTGAAGTTGATGACGAAAGTTTCGTACAAGAAATTATCAAACTCGAACTATCACAGGAATGTTTGCAGAATCTGTCAGATTTTATGATCGTAACATCTGAAATTTTTCTTAAGATAAACAAACCCGACGAGAGTGAAAATTTAAAAAGGAAAACACTGAAATTATTGCAGCATCAGGAAGAAAACGCTAAAACTTATTCAGATAGAAGAATTGAATTAATAAATTCACTTGAAAATGAATTAAATCAAACAAAAAACAACAATAATCAATGATAAATTATAAAAACAAACAACGTTCCGAGAAGGATATGATTTTCGGAATACGTGCAGTGATTGAAGCTATCCAATCGGGAAAGGAAATTGATAAAATTCTTATCCGCAGAGATATGACAAGTGAATTATCGCGTGAGTTATTTAACGTACTTGGTGGTATGGAAGTACCCGTACAGAAAGTACCACTTGAGAAACTGAATCGCATCACCATGAAAAATCATCAGGGCGTTATCGCATTTATTTCGCCAGTAGCATATCAGCATATTGAGGATATTATACCGACATTGTACGAAGAAGGCAAAATGCCTTTTATTGTGGTACTCGATGGTATAACCGATGTTCGTAACTTCGGTGCAATAGCGCGTACGTGCGAATGCGCAGGGGTTGATGCGATAGTTGTTCCGCTTAAAGGTGGGGCTGCTCTCAATGGCGATGCCGTAAAAACATCGGCGGGTGCACTGCTGAAAATTCCCGTATGTCGCGAGCACAGTTTAACAAACGCGTTGAAATACATTGCCTCGTGTGGAATTAAAATTATAGCTGCAACTGAAAAAGCCACGTACAGTTACACAAAAACTGATTTATGCAGTCCGGTGGCTTTGGTTATGGGTTCGGAAGATGAAGGTGTTGCTCCCGAAAATCTACGCCTTTGCGATGAAATGGTAAGTATACCAATGCTTGGTACAATTGCTTCGTTAAATGTATCAGTAGCTGCAGGAGTTTTGATTTACGAAGTTTTACGTCAGCGAAATGCTGAAAGTTAGAAAATGCGCATCCCTAAATTTTTTACTGAATCTAAAAATTCAAAAACCGGTTGCATAAAATGGATGTAAAAATAGAATCTTCTTGGAATCAGATGTTACAGCCAGAGTTCGATAAAGAATATTTTAAACAACTTGCCGAATTTGTGCGAAACGAATACCGTACTCAAACTATTTTTCCTCCCGGAAATCTAATTTTTAATGCATTTGATTCATGTCCGTTCCACAAAGTTAAAGTCGTAATTATCGGTCAGGATCCGTATCATGGACATGGACAGGCACATGGTTTGTGTTTTTCAGTTAACGATGGTGTAAGTTTTCCTCCATCACTCGATAATATTTTTAAAGAAATTGAGCGCGATATGGGCATTCCTGTTCCCGAATCCGGAAACCTTACACGTTGGGCAAATCAAGGTGTTTTATTGTTAAATGCTACACTCACTGTAAGGGCACATGAAGCAGGATCACATCAGGGAAAAGGCTGGGAAACATTTACCGATGCAGTAATACAAATGCTGTCTGAAAAATGCGAACATCTGGTATTTTTACTTTGGGGAAATTATGCACAACAAAAAGGTAGAATGATTGATAAAAACAAACATTTGGTGCTTAAAACTGTTCATCCGTCGCCTCTTTCTGCTTATCGCGGATTTATTGGTTGCGGGCATTTTTCTGAAGCCAATAAATACCTAAACGGAAACGGCAAGGAGCCTGTTCAATGGTAATTTACACAATACGATTCCGAAACTTAAGGGATGTAGGAATAAAAAACAATAAATTTAAAAAAATAAAAATGCAGAAAATAAGTAAATGGATTTTAAAAATCAGTGGATGGAAAACCATTATTCCTGAAACTGAACCACCGAAAAGCGTAATTTGTGTTGCTCCACACACTACAAACTGGGATTTTGTGGTAGGAAAACTGTACTATTGGGCGGCAGGGCGCAAAGCCGGATTCCTGATGAAAAAATCATGGTTTTTCTTCCCTTTCGGAAATTTCTTCAGGGCTATGGGTGGAGTCCCAATCGACAGGACGAAACGCTCTTCGGTAACACAGCAAATGGTAGATATGTTTAACAGAAGCGAGACCTTTCATCTTGCAATTACTCCTGAAGGTACCCGAAGCCTTTCTACGCAATGGAAAATGGGTTTTTATTACATTGCCTTGAATGCCGGCGTCCCAATTCAGCTTGCTTATATCGATTTTAAAGAAAAGGAAATGGGAATCAATAAAATGATAACTCCAACCGGAAATGAAGAAGCCGATATG
>CAYQWD010000129.1:4821-7207 GCA_964420955.1 uncultured Paludibacter sp.
ATTTTTATAAGAATATTACTCCCAGATATCCTGAAAAATTTAGTGTTTAAAAAATAAGATATTTTTTTTTGAAGAATTATTTTTCAGATAAAGTTAAACAAGGGTTGGTTTCAGTTACATTTATGTACAAAAAACAAATCCTTTACCGGACACTTCTACACGAAACTCTGTAATAAAAAATATATCAACCAGATCCATCAATTTTTTTCCTTTTTAGATAAAGGGTAAATATTTATCAGATGAAAGTATCACTTATACAGGATTTTATACATTGGGCAGACATTGAAGCAAATTTGCGTAAAACAGAAAATCAGCTTTCGGAACTATCCGGTAAGACAGATTTGGTTGTTTTGCCTGAAATGTTTACTACAGGCTTTTGTACTGATAAACTGCATTTAGCTGAAGATATGAATGGTAAAACAATGCAACATGTTTTAAAATGGAGTCAAAAATATCAGTTGGCAATTACCGGAAGTTTTATTGCCACCGAAGATATGAGAATTTTTAACAGGGCATTTTTTGTTTTTCCTGATGGTAGTTTCAGATTTGCCGATAAGCGACATCTTTTCAGTATGGGAGGCGAACATAATTTTTTTTCAGCAGGCACTCAGAAACTTTTAGTGGAATATGAGGGATTCCGGATTCAAGTATTGGTTTGTTATGATATTCGTTTTCCGGTTTGGTCTCGCAATGTTAACAATGAATATGATTTGCTCATTTTTGTTGCAAATTTTCCAAAATTGAGAATAAGCGATTGGGATATTTTGTTACAAGCGCGCGCCATCGAAAATCAGACTTATATTTGTGGAGTCAACAGAGTAGGAGTGGATGGCGCTGGAATTATTTATAACGGGCATTCTGTTTTGCTGGATTATCATGGAAAACCATTATTAAATTTCCCTGATAGTTCCACTTCAATACAGACAAGTGATATTGAATTGCAATCTTTAATAAAGTATCGACTGAAATTTCCGGTTTGGAAAGATGCAGACAGGTTCGAAATAAAAAAAGATGCTTGAAAGCATCTTTTTTTTGTAAGAAATCGTAGGTTTTAAGCTCCGAAATCGTCAAACATAAGCATTTCGCGTGGCACACCCAAATCCCAAAGCATTTTTTCAACAGCTTTTGCCATTGGTCCGGGACCGCACATGTAGTATTCTATATCTTCAGGCGCATCGTGTTTGCTTAGATATTCATCATGTATAACCTGATGGATAAATCCAACCATACCAGTCCACTTATCCTCGGGTAGCGGTTCGCTGAGAGCTATATTAAAAGTGAAGTTCGGGAATTCTTTCTCAAGTTTTCTGAAATCTTCTTCGTAAAAAATTTCTTTTTTCGAGCGAGCACCATACCAGTAAGATATTTTGCGGTCTGAAATTTTAAGTGTGTTCAGCAAATGCAAAATATGCGAACGAAGAGGAGCCATACCTGCACCACCTCCAACATAAAGCATTTCACGCGTTGAATTAAGTATCGGGAAAAATTCACCAAACGGACCCGAAACCATCACTTTATCGCCCGGCTTGAGATTGAAAATGTATGATGAAGAAATTCCGGGTTTCACATTCATCCAGTTGTTTGAAGCACGGTCCCATGGCGGAGTAGCAATACGTACATTCAGCATTACTATGTTACCTTCGGCAGGATAATTTGCCATTGAATAAGCACGCATAGTTTCTTCATCGTTTTTCAATTTTAAATCCCACATTTTAAATTTATCCCAATCACCACGGAATTGTTCATCGATATCAAATTCAGTGTATTCTAAATTGTATTTTGGTATATCTATCTGAATGTAACCACCAGAAACAAAATTTAAGTGTTCACCTTCAGGAAGTTTCACTATAAATTCTTTTATGAAAGTAGCTACATTTTTGTTTGAAACCACTTCGCATTCCCATTTTTTTACTCCAAGTATTGATTCGTCCATGTGAATAGACATATCGCTTTTAACTTTTACCTGACAACCCAATCGCCAGTTGTTTTTAATTTCCTTACGTGTAAAATGTACGGATTCGGTTGGTAGAATTTCACCTCCGCCTTCTATTACCTGACATTTGCACTGTGCGCATGAACCACCGCCACCACAGGCAGATGGAAGAAATATACTTTGCGATGAAAGTGTGTTAAGTAAAGTTGTTCCTGCAGGCGCTACAACTTGTTTTTCGCCGTTAATGGTAATTGTTACATCTCCTGAAGCTACAAGATACTGCTTGGCTACAAGCAGAATTATTACCAATATAAGAATCACCAAAAGAAATACTGCCAGACTGGTGATAACCATTGTAGTGTTAATTACTGATATCATAATTTTTTTGCCCTGGAATTCAGCGGAAATGATTCAGTTTTTTTCCGAAAGAAATTCCTGTATTCGGGTCGGTTT
>CAYQWD010000130.1:0-2893 GCA_964420955.1 uncultured Paludibacter sp.
TTCGCACGATTTTACTTTGTGTGCAACATAAGTTTCGCTTCCTCCATCGTTCCCTACAATAATAACAGCCAAATGCGGACGTTTTTTACCAGCCGCCACCATACTTTCAACTTCTGCGGCTATTTCTTTTTTTATCTGTTCCGAAATGGCTTTACCATCGATCAAAACCCCTAAATCCCCTGAAGGAGACTTTGGATTAGTACTGTTTTGAAAATTATTCATTTTTCTAATATTTATTCCCCTTTAGGGGATAGGGGACTTTATCTTCTTTTTCCAGCTTTCAGTTTTCCCTGCTGCATGGTTGCCATACGCATCATTTTGCTTGTTTGTTCAAATTGTTTCAACAATCGGTTTACCTCTACAATAGTGGTTCCGCTTCCTTTTGCAATTCGATTTTTACGGCTACCGTTCAATAATGATGGGTTGGAACGTTCCTTTGGTGTCATAGAATGTATTATTGCTTCGATGCCTTTGAAAGCATTTTCGTCTATATCCACATCTTTCAGCGCTTTTCCCATGCCCGGAATCATTGCTGCAAGATCTTTGATATTACCCATTTTTTTAATTTGAGCAATCTGGGAAATGAAATCATTAAAGTCAAACTGGTTTTTAGCAATTTTTTTCTGCAGTCGACGAGCTTCATCTTCGTCGTATTGTTCCTGTGCGCGTTCTACCAACGAAACAATATCACCCATACCAAGAATACGATCAGCCATACGCTCGGGGTAAAATACGTCGAGCGCATCCATTTTCTCGCCGGTACCAACGAACTTTATTGGTTTGTTTACCACAGAACGAATTGAAAGAGCCGCACCACCACGTGTATCACCATCGAGTTTAGTCAAGATCACACCGTCAAAGTCGAGGCGATCGTTGAATTCCTTGGCTGTGTTTACTGCATCCTGTCCGGTCATGGAATCGACAACAAACAAAATTTCCTGTGGCTGAATAGCTTTTTTGATGGCTGATATTTCATTCATCATCATTTCATCAACCGCCAGACGTCCTGCTGTATCCACAATTACCACATCATGGCCAAAGTCTTTGGCATGCTTGATGGCTGCTTGTGCAATGGCTACAGGATTTTTACTTTCTGGCTGTGTAAATACAGGCACTGCAAGTTGCTCGCCGAGTATTTTCAGTTGTTCAATGGCAGCCGGACGGTATACATCACAAGCAACCAGTAAAGGTTTTTTATTGCGTTTATTTTTAAGCAGATTTGCTAATTTTCCCGAAAAAGTAGTTTTTCCCGAACCCTGCAAACCCGACATAAGAATTACAGCCGGAGTGCCTTTGAGGTTGATGTCTACACTTTGACCACCCATTAGTAAAGCCAATTCATCGTGAACGATTTTAACCATCAACTGTTGCGGTTTGAGCGATGTAAGTACGTTTTGACCAATGGCTTTTTCTTTAACAGTATCGGTAAATGTTTTGGCTGTTTTGTAGTTTACATCGGCATCTAAAAGAGCTTTTCGCACATCTTTCAGGGTTTCAGCAACATTTATCTCGGTGATTTTACCTTCACCTTTCAGTATTTTAAATGACCTCTCAAGTCTTTCGCTTAATGATTCGAACATAATAATAAAAATACCCCGTATGAAGTGGGGCGATATATTAATAATTAAAAAATTGCCTGATTAAAAGAAAAAAGTAAATTCGGCTTGCAAAGTTACAAAAAAACAGCTTATAAGCAAAAGAGATTTAAACTTAACAATTCAATTTATTATTAGAAAATAATTGATAAAAAACCGAATGAACACACATATAGCAAATGATGTTTATAAATTTATCTTGTAAATTTTAATTATCTTTGTCCCTTAATTTTTTTAGATGATAGATTATTCAGTTTTTAAAAAGAAAAAAATAGTTTTTCATACTTTAGGTTGTAAATTGAATTTTGCCGAAACGTCGGCAATAAGTAAACAACTGCTTGGTAGTGGTTATGTGAAAACAGCGCCTGGCGAGCAGGCTGATGTTTGTGTAATTAATACATGTAGCGTAACCGACACTGCCGACCGTAAAAGCAGGCAGGCTATTAATAAAATCCACCGCTTGCATCCCAAAGCTGCAATTGTTGTAACTGGTTGTTATGCACAGCTGAAACCGCAAGAAATATCGGGAATAAAAGGTGTAAAACTTGTACTTGGAGCAAATGAGAAATTCGATGTAGAAAATTACCTGGAAGAATATTTTGAAACGGGAAAAAGTATAATCGAAAATTCAGTTATAAAGAAAGTAAAAGATTTCAAACCTTCATGTTCAAAAGATGATCGCACACGTTCGTTTCTGAAAGTACAAGATGGTTGCGATTACTTCTGCACATATTGTACAATACCATTTGCAAGAGGGAAAAGCAGAAATGGAAATATAGCTGACACTGTTAATGCTGCCATACAAGCTATAGCCGAAGGCGCAAAAGAAATTGTACTTACTGGGGTAAACATTGGTGATTTTGGCAGAAGCACAGGAGAAAATTTTTTTGGTTTAATTAAAGCGTTTGATACAATAGATTCGGATGTAAGATTCCGGATTTCATCCATTGAACCAAATTTACTCAGTGATGAAATAATTCATTTTGTTGCCGAAAGTCGCCATTTCATGCCTCATTTTCACTTACCGCTTCAATCGGGTACAAACGAAGTGTTGAAAATAATGAAACGTAAATACAATTGCGAACTTTTCAGGCATAAAATCGAAGTTATTAGAAACGTTTTACCCTACGCATTTATAGGAGTTGATGTAATAACAGGTGTACGGGGCGAAACCGATGAGTTGTTTGAAGAGTCATATAGTTTTATTGAATCACTTGATATTTCGCAACTTCATGTTTTTACATACTCAGAGCGCAGTGGCACAAAAATGCTTGATGTAGATTATGTAGTATCAGCTT
>CAYQWD010000130.1:2903-5905 GCA_964420955.1 uncultured Paludibacter sp.
AAGAAGAAGCGATGTACTTCATGCTCTGTCTGAAGGTAAAACTTATGCATTTTACGAAAAACAAATCGGAAAAAACCAGAAAGTGCTTTGGGAAAGTCGCCACAATGGAGATAAAATGTCGGGTTTTACTGAGAATTACATAAAAGTTGAGCGTGATTATGACAGAAAAAGAATCAATACAATCGAAAATATTACTATTGGTTCGTGGAATGAAAATAAATCGGCGTTACAAATTACAACAAAGCAGTTAAATATTAACTTGAAAATTTGAACTACAGTTGAAGTTATTCATTATCTTCAGTAACAGATATTTGCTCAAATTTTTTTTAAAAATAAACGCAATGACGCAGAGTTAAAATTGACAAACTGCCCATAATCAGACAGATAATCAAAGAACAAAAAGTGAAAAACTTAAAAGGCATTTTATCCGATTCCCTGATAGTACCAATAGCGGCCTGACATTTTAGCGATCTAAGCGTTAAAAAATAATTATCAAAACGAATCATAAAAATTATCAACTCTGAAAATATAAAGTAACTCTACAATAAATCAAAATCAGATTTCGATACATATAAATTAAAAAAAAATTGTTAGCAAAAAGAATAATACCCTGCCTTGATGTAAAAGATGGGAAAACTGTCAAAGGAATAAACTTCGAGAATATAAAGGATGTTGGCGATCCTGTTGAATTAGGTGCTTTTTACACTGAAATGGGCGCTGATGAGTTGGTTTTTCTGGATATAACTGCTACAAACGAAAAGAGAAAAACGTTTGCCGAACTTGTTAAACGAATAGCCAGGCACATAAATATTCCTTTTACGGTTGGCGGAGGTATCACGGATGTTACCGATGTTTCAACATTATTGGCATCGGGCGCCGATAAGGTTTCAGTAAATACAGCTGCAGTTCGTAATCCGAAATTAATCAGCGATATGGCAGCACAGTTTGGCAGTCAGTGTGTGGTTTTAGCCATCGATACAAAATTTATAAATAATGAGTGGTATGTTTTTCTGAATGGCGGGAGAATTCCTACTGATGTTAAAACAACCGAATGGGCAAAGCAGGCTGTAGAAATGGGTGCGGGCGAAATTTTACTTACATCAATGAATCACGATGGAACCAAAAGCGGATTTGCAATTGAGATAACACGTAAAATATCAGAATCGGTAAATGTACCCGTAATTGCAAGTGGGGGTGCCGGAACAATGGAACACTTTTTTGAAGTTTTTCGCGAAGGTAAAGCCGATGCAGCTTTGGCAGCAAGTATTTTTCACTATAAGGAAATAGAAGTATTGAAACTTAAAGAATACCTGAAAAAAAACAACATAGATGTCCGTATGTAATGCATTTTTAAATTGAACAAAGGAAAAAAAGGGAGCGTATGCACAATCAAATAATTAAATATTTTTACTTGATTTTTGTTCTGTTTTTTGCGCTTACAAGCTGCGAAGAGAATCCTGAGAATCCTTACAAAGCTATAAGTTTTAATGCAATCGCTAAATTTCCACCTGGCGGAAGAGCTTCTGCTGTTGGATTCAGTATAAATAACAAAGGTTACGTAGCCTTAGGCCGATCCGGTTTATATGCAGGTGCAGTTAATGATGTTTGGGAATTTAATCCGGAAAACAACAGTTGGCAGCAGAAAAAAAATTTTCCGGGCACTGCCAGAGTCAGAGCAACTGCAGCTGTGGTCGCAGACAAAGCATACGTTGGAATGGGATTTGATCCCTCTGAAGGAATTTTCTCTACAAATGCATATCTAAATGATTGGTGGATGTACGATCCAAAAACTGATGAATGGACAAAAAAAAATATATTCCCTGGAGCAGGAAGAATTTCAAATTTCACATTTGTATTTAATGGCTTGATTTATATAGGTTCAGGATATCAGGGTTTATATTTTACTAATGAATTTTTTTCTTACAATCCAGAAAATAATTCGTGGCGAAAACTCAAGGACATACCCGCTGAAGCACGTTCAGGACCGGTTGCCTGTACAAATGGTGAGAGAATATTTTTTGGAACCGGTTTCGATATTTTCGATGTAAACGATTGGTGGGAATATATCCCTAAAACTGATGAATGGGAAAAAAAACGCAGCTTACCAGATAGTGGAAGAGAAAATGCAGTTGCACTCAATGTAAACGGCAGATTATTTGTTGCAACCGGAAGAAATTTTGGAGGAGAACACACCGGAGGTCATTTAAAATCTGATATTTTGGAATATAATCCCCTAAAAAACCGTTGGTATAAACGTGGAAATTTACCAGCGAAAGGGCGCGACAATGCCGTAGCTTTTGTTATCGGCAACAAAGGATACATCGGTCTTGGTGAAAATGACCTTGAATTGATGAATGATATCTGGTATTTTGAACCATGAATTTAACAAGAAAGAAAAAATAATGTCAATATTGCCAAAAATAGTTATAATTTCATTATTCGTAATTTTTGTACCAACTTTTGGTTTTACACAAACTGATACCATCAAGTTTGACGTTTCTGCTTCTACTCTCATCTCGTCAGGCAAATATTCTCCTTTTTGGATGAATGGACGCAGTTATAGCCTTGTATCTCTATCGCCAATGGGAGCCATTGGAACTGCAAAAATCTCGAAAGATTTTGGAGAGAAACAACGTATTGTTGATTATGAATTTTTGGTTAATGCTGCTATGCGTGCCGATAACCTAAAAAAAAGAAGTTTTTGTTCACGAATTATATGCCGGCATAAAAATATGGTTGTTTACTTTCTCCGGTGGTTTTAAAGAAGAAATTTTGGGAAATCAGGATTCTACATTATCTGCAGGAGGATTTATGTTTTCGCAAAATGCAGCGCCTCTTCCCAAAGTATCGATGCACATCGAAAGATTTAAGCCACTGCCTAATGCCAATGATATTGAAATGAAAGGTGGAGTTTCGCATGGTTGGTTCAACGATAATGTGTACGTACATAATATGTTGTATCATCACAAGTATTTATATGTACGTTTTAAATATCCCGATTA
>CAYQWD010000130.1:5915-7189 GCA_964420955.1 uncultured Paludibacter sp.
GTTGTGGGTAGAATTAGGACTTGATCATTCGGCACAGTGGGCAGGCAAATTTCCGGATGGTACTTCAATCAAGGCAAATTATTCAAACTTCAGAAAAGTATTTTTCGGACAAGGTGGCGGATTAGAATCAGCTCAGAGTGAAAAAATTAATGCTTTAGGAAATCATCTTGTTTCGCAAAGTATAAAAGTGGAAGGTTATATTGGAAATTTTAAAATTAACGGATATTGGCAGAATCTTTCAGAAGATGGTCCAATCATACTGCTTTGGAATACCATGAATATACGGGACGGAATTTGGGGATTATCCTTAAAAAACAAAGATTTTCCTTATCTCAAAGGATTTTTGTATGAATATATTAGCACCAGCGATCAATCGGGTCCTTTTCACGATAAAGATGGAATTATTTATGGTGGTAATGACTGGTATTTTCATAACGGTATTTATTTAACCGGCTGGACATATCGGGGAAGAACAATAGGTACACCACTGATAACTTCGCCGGTTTATAACGATGGATATTCCGATGGTAATTTTAGCGTTCTGAATACCAGAGTTAATGCTCATCATTTTGGATTCGAAGGTAACTTACATGGTTATGACTATAAACTGTTATCCACTTTTACCAAAAATTACGGCTTATATGTAAACAGGTTTCCTAAAATGAAACCAAATACATCATTGATGCTTGAAGTAAATAAAAAATTTCAGAAACTTGGAGGAATTGAAGGAAAATTAACGTTAGGAGCTGACTTTGGTACTTTATTCGGAAATTCGGTTGGAGCTATGGTTAGCATACGTAAAACCGGTGTTATTTTTAAATACTGAAATCAGGCTAAAAAACCATAAACAACAACAGCTGCTACGTTTAAAATGAGTATATAGAAAGGCAATGTTAATCCTTTCAAGTTGAAATATGAATTTTCTTTCAGAAATCTTTTCAATAAATAGAAACAACCTAATCCGGTTGCGATTCCAATTAAAAACCCTCCGAGAATATCGCCAGGGTAATGAACCCCCAGATAAATCCTCGAATAACCAGTTATTAATGCCCAAATAATAACTGAAAATGTAAATATCCTGTTTCTGAAGATGAGTGAAGTTAACACAGCAAAGCCCATGGCATTTGCAGCGTGAGATGAAACAAATCCGTATCTGCCTCCCCTATATCCATTTACTATATGTACAAGTCCGTTAAGTGATTCATCGCGCGAAGGGCGTAATCGTTGAACAGTTTCCTTTAACAGAGCTGAAGAAACCAAATCGGCAACAGTAA
>CAYQWD010000131.1:0-7177 GCA_964420955.1 uncultured Paludibacter sp.
CGACAGATCAGTTATTTTAAGTTCGGGCACATCAACCTGCGTAACAAATGCATGCTCAACCAGAAGCCGGTATTCGCCAGCCGGAATATTTTTCATGCTGAATCTATACGTATCATTCATTGATTCATAGGGATATGAAAATGCAATCAATTTATTACTGGATTTTTCGTAAAGTCTGCATTGGAAATTGTAAAAATACCATAGCGAAGGATTGAACATTTTTGAAATATCGATATTTACAAATAACGAATTTTTACCCTGTGGATAAGGAGTTTTCAGAAGATTGATATTCAGATTCTCGGATTTATTATTGTCAGCAATATTTTTTGAAGCCTCAGTCCAGTTTAACATGGGTTGTTCCGTTCTTGCTTTATAATATTGCGTCGTAAATGTGGAATCCGTGGTCATAAAATTAACAATATATTCACCTTTGGGAATACGTGTAAACGCATAATCACCAACTTCTGTCATATTTACTGTTTTGATTAACTTGCCATAATCATTTGAATTTTTATTTGCATTCAATAAGTTTAGATATGAAAAATCGTTTTGTGCAATCGGATTTTCATTGATGTTGATTTTACCGCTGATATCAGCTCCTGTAAGCGACAAATTGTAAATTTTGTACTCCAAAAAATCAACAAAAACACCAGTAAAATCATTGTTGTTGTTTTCTACAACAATCGGGAAACGTGTATATGAACCGGTTATCATCTTACCCGTTTGAGTATCGATAACTATTGTATTACCATCAAAACCCATCGGCATAGTAGTTTCGGGTTCATACAATGGTCCCCAACCAATATCTTTGTTTGAACCGTAACCTCTTCGGGGAACTGAAATAAATAAATATGAACCTGCATAAAACGAGTTGATACTTGTGTGTTCGATAATAACCGAGAAAGTAGTTATAGCGCCCAAAAGATTGATCCATTGCTTTTGCCCGGCATTATTAACTTTACCAACAACGATATTATTAGCATTATGTCTTTTCGCATAGTTATCGCCAAAAACACTAAAATTCATATTGGCAAAACGCGTAGAAAAATACAAATCGTTGTTTTTATCAACATCAAAAAAACGCTGCCTTTCGCTGTAATAGACATTTGTATTGAGAGGTTCAGCCCACACAAAATTTCCATCTGATGCATTAATTTTTCCAATAAAGTCATTATAATATGTTGAGTTTCCAAGGGCAGGAAAAGCCTTTCCGACGGCGCTCATTTGTCCGGTATATTCACCACAGAGGTAAAGTTGTCCGTTTCCGGTACTTTTCAGGCAAGTTACATTTTCGTTTCCTGAATGCAATAATGTTTTGGCATAATTAATCGTTCCGGAAGAATTGATATTCACAATAAAAATATCCTGATAACTGTAATCATAAGCATTTGATAAAGTGTCGTTTTTCACAACTTTTCCATCAAACGATAGCGCTCCGGTTATATAACCCAAAGAACCGGCAATAACTGCTCCGCCATTCCCATCAGAATCAAAATATACATTGTGTAAATATGTACCCGCACCTACAACTTTACTGTATTTCGACCATTGACGAACCATTCCTGTCGATAATTTAGTGGTAAAGATATTAATACCCTTATTTCCTTCGCGCTTCGCAATAGTATCATTATTTAAAAGTATGGCAGGTGCAGAGAATTTTCCGGCAATAAAGTAATTTCCATCTTTATCCAAAAAATGGCTAACTTCTTCAATATAGCCATCACTTTCGTTAGCATTCACAATAAACTTTACATTACTCCATGTATAATCTACAGGATTGAAAGTAGCTGTAAAAAAACGTGTTGTACCATTGGCTGTATAACTAAACGATTGACTCCCCAATGTTAAAGTTTTACCCGATGAAAATGAACATCCTCCCAATATCTGAAACTTTCCATCACTCGTCTCAATTACACTCCTTACCCATGCAGAATTTGTATCGTTTCCCATTTGTTGCCACCAAAGCAACTTTCCATCAGTATTACTGAATTTTAAAATTATAGTTCCGCTACCTGTTTTTGGAATAGTAACAGAACCATACTTAATTTCATTATTGCCTATCAGAAAAACAAAATCATCTCCGTTGATATCCTTTTTAACCGAAGTTATCTGTGTATAGGAAGCTCCCGGATCAAACGTTCCCCAAAAGCCTTCAACAAGATATTGGAATTATTAGATTAATAAAGTTAACTTTTCCTGATAAAACTAAAATTTACAAAAATAAAAAATATTTATTATAAACATAAAAATCCACTAATTATTTTTTTGATAATACCTGCACCACTCTTTCAGTCCGCACTCTGAACATTTAGGCTTTCGTGCCTGGCAAACATACCGCGCATGCAAAATCAGCCAGTGATGTGCTTTTGGTATTAATTCTTGAGGAATATATTTAATAAGTTCCAGTTCGGTTTGTAAAGGATTTTTTGAATTGGTAGTAAGTCCCAGTCTTTCTGAAATTCTAAAAACATGCGTATCAACAGCCATTGCCGGTTTGTTGTAAATAACCGAAGCTACCACATTGGCCGTTTTTCGCCCTACGCCGGGAAGTTTTTGCAGTTCTTCCACATCATCGGGAACTATTCCGCCAAATTCACTGATCAGTTTATTAGCCATTCCCCACAAATGTTGCGCTTTACTGTTGGGGTACGAAATGGAGCGAATGTGCTCAAGAATTACCTCAGGTGATGATGCAGCAAGCGCTTCTGCTGTTGGAAAAACCTCGAAAAGCTTTGGCGTAACCATATTTACACGCTTGTCAGTACATTGCGCCGACAATATTACCGCAACAAGCAACTGATATGCATCGCCGTGATGCAATTCCGTTTCGGCAACAGGCATATTTACTTCAAACCAATTTATAATATTTGTATAACGGTCTTCGAGTTTCATTTTATCTGATTATGTTTTCACGGTTCATTTCTGAATTAATATTTTATAAAAAGCTTTGTGTTTACAACTTATCACGCTCAAAAATGTTTTTATTTCTTCTGCAAATTTAAACCAAAAGGCAAATGAAATTCGTACTATTTTTTACTATTTTTGCAAATCAATGAAAAGTACTAACATTTTCAGGATATATTTTTGATTTTTCAAACCAATATCGATTAAAATTTAATCAAAAAAAACTGATATGGCTCCGCGCAAACCCGTAAAAAATAGACCTAAACCAGACTCAAAATCAACTTCGGCAAGTTCACGTATAAATGGTAACGAAAACTTTTTCAAACGTATTATTAATTTAATTACCAACGAGAAATTTACTTTTATCATTGGTTTCTTTCTTATATTATTTGTATTGTTTCTTACTTTGGCTTTAACTTCATATTTTTTTAATGGAGCTGACGATCAAAGCTTAATGGGTTTAAGCTGGAACGATTTAAAGGAAAAAAGAGATGAAATTAAAAATATTGCATCTGTTTTAGGGGCTGTGGCTGCACATACTTTGGTTCACAAATGGTTCGGTATTGGCTCGTTGTTTATTTTGTTTTTTGGCGCTGTAGTTGGTTTCAGGCTTATGAAAGTTAAAACCATTCCTGTCTGGAAAGCATTTTATCATTCTTCATTCGGACTTTTGTGGTTATCTACTGCGCTCGGTTTTATTTTGAATCCTTATGTGCGCGATGTGATTTTTTTCGCTCCCGGCGGACAGCATGGCGAAGAAATCAGTAAACTCCTCGAATCCTACGTAGGATTTCCCGGAACCATACTTCTACTGCTTGGTATTCTAATAATGTATCTTGTTATTTCATCGAGCAAAACAATACCTTATATTAAAGGACTGTTTAGTAAAAAACCAAAAACATTATCAATAAAAGATGATGATAATGAACTTGAAGATTACGATGATGAAATTTTTGAACCAACGGTGGCTGTGGGAACCGAAATTATACCCGAAGAATGGGTTACAAAACCCTCCGGCGAAGAGGAAACCATGAGTCTGAAACCCGCAGAAACGACACTAAGCGATGTTACATTTGAAGTACAAAAGGAAACTTCTGAAAACGATAAACCAATTGATAAGGAAGAAAACGAGGAAAACGAAGACCCTAATTACAATCTGGTGAAACTCGGTAAATACGATCCCACACTCGATTTATCGCGGTATGTGCCTCCTACAACAAATTTGCTCAAAATTTATGGCACCGACAATGATACACCTATCGACATGGCTGAGCAAAATGCAAACAAGGAACGAATTATACAAACTTTGCTGAATTACGGCATCGAAATTAAATCGATAAAAGCTACTGTTGGTCCAACCATCACTTTGTACGAAATTGTTCCGAAAGAAGGTGTACGCATCTCCAAAATCCGCAATCTTGAATACGATATTATGCTCAGTCTGGCTGCAACAGGCATTCGTATTATCGCGCCAATTCCCGGGAAGGGCACCATCGGTATTGAAGTACCCAATGCCGATCCGCAAATTGTTTCGATGCACTCAATTATTGCTTCGAAAAAATTTATGGAATCGAAATTTGAACTTCCTGTAGCTTTTGGACGTACAATAACAAACGAAATTTTCATGGTTGATTTGGTAAAAATGCCACACTTGCTCGTTGCAGGAGCTACCGGACAGGGAAAATCGGTGGGTTTGAATGCCATTATCACTTCACTGCTGTATAAAAAACATCCTGCCGAACTGAAACTCGTACTTGTTGACCCGAAAAAAGTGGAATTCAACATTTACGGCGATATCGAAAAACATTTCCTGGCAAAACTGCCCGATGGCGAAGATGCCATTATTACCGATGTGACCAAAGTAGTGCAAACGCTCAATTCACTTTGTAAGGAAATGGACGACCGCTACGATTTGCTGAAAAAAGCGCATGTACGGAACGTGAAAGAATACAACGAGAAATTCATCAACCGCAATCTGAATCCCGAAAAAGGACACCGTTTCCTTCCTTACATTGTGGTAATTGTAGATGAGTTTGGCGACCTGATAATGACAGCCGGCAAGGAAGTGGAAATGCCCATTGCACGCATCGCGCAGCTTGCACGCGCCGTGGGAATTCACATGATTATAGCTACACAGCGTCCTTCGGTAAACATCATTACCGGTGTGATTAAAGCAAACTTCCCTGCACGTATCGGTTTTAAAGTTTCGTCGATGATTGACTCGCGCACCATTCTCGATGCTTCGGGCGCAAACCAGCTTGTGGGACGAGGCGATATGCTTTTCTCGCAGGGCAACGACCTGATTCGTGTGCAGTGTGCCTTTGTGGATACGCCCGAAGTTGAAAACGTGGTGCATCATATCAGCAATCAGCAGGGCTATCCCACAGCATTTTATCTGCCCGAATACGTGGGCGCCGAAGGCGAAGGAATTGATGCTTCGAGCGTGGATTTAAGTAAACGCGACCCGCTTTTCGAGGAAGCTGCCCGCCTGATAGTTGCCAATCAGCAGGGCTCCACATCGCTTATTCAGCGTAAATTTTCTATCGGTTATAACCGCGCCGGACGCATTGTAGATCAACTCGAAGTGGCAGGAATCATCGGACCTTTCGAAGGAAGCAAAGCCCGTCAGGTACTCGTGATGGACGAATATCACCTTGAGCAGATTTTTAAGCATTTGTAGGGAGAAAAATTACTGAAAAACTTATTTTTAATGATGAAAGTTTAATTTGTTAAATTTATGAACTTATTCTTCAATATAACCTTAGCAGAAGGTTATCATAGTAGTGCTCAAAAAGCAAGGGTTTTAACAGAAGATTGGGTGAAACAAAATTCTTTTTGTCCTTGTTGTGGTAACATTTTTCTTAAGAATTTTGAAAATAACAGGCCAGTAGCTGATTTTTACTGTGAAAACTGCAGTGAAGAATTTGAACTAAAAAGTAAAAATGGTTTGTTTTCAAATTTAATTACCGATGGAGCTTACTCTGAAATGATAGAAAGAATAAACTCAAATCAAAATCCAAATTTCTTTTTTCTAACCTATTCAAAACAATTTTCTGTAAACAAATTTCTTTTAATTCCCAATCATTTTTTTACTCCTAACATAATTCAGAAAAGAAAGCCACTATCTGAAAATGCGAGAAGAGCAGGTTGGGTTGGCTGTAATGTTGATATATCTAACGTCCCCGAAAGTGGTAAGATTTTTATAGTTAAAAATCAAAAGGAAGTAGACAAACAAATTGTAGTTGCAAATTACAATCGTACAAAAACAATTAAAACTAATAATATTGAAAGCAGAGGATGGATTTTGGATGTTTTGAATTGTGTTGAAAGAATTAAATCGCAAGAATTTTCATTAAATCAAGTATATCAATATGAAAGTGAATTACAATTAAAACATCCTGATAATAATTTGTAAAAGATAAAATTCGGCAGCAATTACAATATTTAAGAGATAAAGGTTTTATTGAGTTCACTTCGCGTGGAAATTATAGGAAAATATGATTTATCATTTTATTCAATTTCTGATCATAAAAGTTATATATTGATCATTTTCAAACAATTATTAATTACTTGCCTTACTTTTGTCAAACAAAAGCAATTTTAGTATGGCAAATAAGTTTTATGAAATTGAAGTAAAAGAAGTATTGTACAGAGTTGTAAAAATAAAGGCTAAATCTTATAAAGATGCTTTGTCGATTATTGAACGAAAGTATAAAATGTGTGAAATCGTATTGGATTATAATGATTTTGTTGAAGTCTCATATCAGGACATTCACAAACAAAGTATTGAGGATATTAAAAATAACTTGATACTGGAAATTTTAGATTTTTATTATTACGTTGAAAAAAGACATTTTGAAGAGTCCGATAATAACACTAAAAAAAATCATATATTTAAAAAATTTATGCAGAGAGAAATATTAAACAACTTTGAACTGGTAGAATTATTAAAAGCTAATCGATATTTGTATTTCGATGTATCATTGTTACTTAATTATGGATTACTAGCAACACATACCATCTCATATAGAAAATCATTTATTTGGGATGAAGGAATAGATAATTCAACAATAAAATGGAAATTGGACGAGTTTGAAGCACATTATAGAAATGCTTCTTGGATAATATATTAAACTATATCTAATTTTCTGTTAAGTTTTAAACTCCGCGGATTCGAAGATAAAAATCAGCTGGAATTATTTCTGGCAGTGGAACCTGAAACAGTTTACAAAAGGGAATTGGGATTTTGAGGAGATTCGTTTATTGAAATATT
>CAYQWD010000132.1:0-2415 GCA_964420955.1 uncultured Paludibacter sp.
ATTATCGCAACTTCCGCAATTTTCCTGTTTATATTCTTCTCCAAAATAATGCAGCAGCAGTTTACGTCTGCAAATCGACGATTCGGCATACGCCTGGGTTTCGAAAAGCAACTGATTGCCAATTTCTTGTTCGGCAACCGGTTTACCCTGCATAAATTTACGGAGTTTGTCTAGATCTTTATAAGCATAATAAGCAATACATTGTCCTTCGCCTCCATCGCGTCCGCCCCTTCCGGTTTCCTGGTAATAACCTTCGAGGCTTTTAGGCATGTCGTAATGAAGCACAAATCTAACATCGGGTTTATCAATTCCCATACCAAAAGCTATTGTAGCAACAATAATCTGAACCTTTTCCATCAGAAACTTGTCCTGATTTTCGGTACGCACTGCCGATTCCATACCAGCATGATAAG
This sequence comes from uncultured Paludibacter sp., assembly GCA_964420955.1. Lineage (GTDB taxonomy): Bacteria > Bacteroidota > Bacteroidia > Bacteroidales > Paludibacteraceae > Paludibacter. Next base: position 414 of record CAYQWD010000132.1, read on the forward strand.
GAAGACATGAAACACCATTAACTGTCAGAATTTCGGATAGTTCTTCAACTTTTTTCCGACTGAGACAATAGATAATACCCGATTTTCCACCCTGACTCCTTATGAATTTAATAATGTCTTTGTCAACATTATTTGTTTTGGATCGGACTTCATAATACAGGTTTGATCTGTTAAACGATGATTTAAATACCGATGCTCCGAGCATTCCAAGGTTCTTCTGTATGTCATGCTGCACTTTGGGTGTCGCTGTGGCTGTAAGGGCGATAAGCGGCGCCACTCCTATTTCGTTTATTATCGGACGAATTCGCCGATACTCCGGTCTGAAATCGTGTCCCCATTCTGAGATACAATGAGCCTCATCGATGGCATAAAAAGATATTTTCACTTGTTTGAGAAAGTCAATATTATCTTCTTTTGTCAGCGATTCTGGCGCAACATAAAGTAATTTGGTTTTACCGGTTACAACATCTGATTTAACCGTGTCAATCGCTTGCCGTGTGAGCGATGAATTCAGAAAATGAGCAACACCATCCTCCTCGCTGAAATTTCGCATTGCATCGACCTGATTTTTCATGAGTGCAATAAGTGGCGATATCACTATTGCTGTACCATCCATCAGTAATGATGGTAATTGGTAACATAATGATTTTCCACCACCCGTAGGCATTAAAACAAAAGTGTCTTTCTTTTCGAGAAGATTATTTATTATTGCCTCCTGATTGCCCTTGAAACTGTCAAAACCGAAATGTTTTTTCAGGTGTGCAGTTAAATCAGAATGTGTTGTCATGCCGGTTGGTTTTAAAATATACAATTTGTTATAAACTTAAATCTTATTTTTTCTTTGTGCAGTTTTTTAATTGTTTTTTATTTTAATTATTAACGTAACAAAATTATAAACAGATTTCAAATATACAAGATGTTTGCAAAAAAAATACAGGGAAAATGCGAATTATTTTCATCTTTCCCTGTGTTTTTTTCTAATATATCTGATAAATTAGAAATAAATCATTGTTTCTTATGCTGATTTCAATCGGTTGATATTCGCTTTTTCAATTATCGACTTGGCATAATCGGTGGTTATTTCAAGTTTATTCTCTTTTGTGGATGGCATTTCATACATTTTATCCATTATAATGGTTTCGGTAATTGAACGCAATCCGCGTGCTCCGAGTTTAAACTCTATTGCTTTATCCACAATGTAATTTAACACATCATCGGTAAAATGAAGATCAATGTGATCCATTTTAAAAAGTTTGATGTATTGTTTAGTAATCGAATTTTTTGGTTCAGTCAAAATTCGGCGCAGGGCATCGCGATCGAGTGGTTCGAGGTAAGTCAGTATTGGTAACCGACCGATAATTTCCGGAATTAGTCCGAATGATTTTAAATCCTGCGGTGCGATATACTGTAGCAGGTTATTACGGTCAATCGTAGCAGTTTCAACGGAATTGTAGCCTACTACGCGTGTATTTAGCCTCGCAGCTATCTTCTTTTCTATTCCATCGAAAGCGCCACCACAAATGAACAGAATATTTTGCGTGTTTACTGCTATCATTTTCTGCTCGGGGTGTTTTCGCCCGCCCTGCGGGGGTACATTTACCACCGAACCTTCGAGCAGTTTGAGCAAACCTTGCTGAACGCCTTCGCCACTCACATCGCGTGTTATGCTTGGATTATCGCCTTTGCGTGCTATTTTATCAATCTCATCGATAAATACAATTCCCCGTTCGGCTTCCTTGACGTTATAATCGGCAACTTGCAGCAAACGTGTAAGAATACTTTCAATATCTTCGCCAACATATCCGGCCTCGGTTAGTACAGTTGCATCCACTATTGTAAATGGCACATGCAATTTTCGTGCTATAGTCCGTGCAAGGAGAGTTTTTCCTGTTCCGGTATAACCAACCATAATTATGTTCGATTTTTCAATTTCAACTTCATCGGCTGATTTTTCCTGCATCAATCGTTTATAATGATTGTAAACAGCTACCGACAGAAATTT
>CAYQWD010000132.1:2465-7161 GCA_964420955.1 uncultured Paludibacter sp.
TTGCTAATTGCAGGCAGAGTCGTTTTTCCGGTAGAATTTTCCTTAACTATTTGGGCTGCCTGTACGGCACATTCATTACAAATCTGTACGCCGTTCTGTCCGAGTATAAAAAAATCAATTTCGGACTGAGTGCGGCCGCAAAAACTGCACTGTTTTGAATTGGGTTTTGCCATATTTTTGTTTCCTGATTTTTTATAAAGGCAATTATTGTCTTGATTTTTCAGGAATCTTTTTATGTGTTGTTTATTTTTTTTCTTTGGTAAGTACTCTGTCAATCATTCCATATTCAAGCGCTTCCTGCGAAGTCATCCAATAATCGCGGTCTGAATCTTTTTCGATACGGTCGAATGGATTTCCTGAATGATCGGCAATAATTGTATATAATTCTTTTTTCATTTTCTGAATTTCGCGCGCTGTAATTTCGATATCAGAAGCCTGACCCTGTGCTCCGCCCATTGGCTGGTGAATCATTATGCGTGAGTGTTTAAGGGCTGAACGCTTCCCTTTGGTACCTGCTACCAGGAGCACTGCACCCATCGAAGCCGCCATACCGGTGCATATCGTTGCTACATCGCAACTTATAAATTGCATTGTGTCATAAATTCCCAGTCCGGCATACACCGAACCACCCGGCGTGTTCAGATATATTGAAATGTCTTTGCCTGGATCGGATGAATCGAGGTAGAGTAACTGAGCCTGTATTACATTGGCTGCATAATCGTCTATTTGGGTACCGAGGAAAATAATCCTGTCCATCATTAATCTTGAAAAAACATCCATTTGTGTTACATTGAGCTGGCGTTCTTCGAGTATGGAAGGAGAGATATAGCTACTTGTAATGGCGATGTAATGGTCGACTGCCATGCTGTTAATGCCTAAATGTTTTGTGGCATATTTTCTAAAGTCATGATTGATGTTCATTTCTTATAAATTTTTGTAAGTTTGCAACTGAAAAATTTTTACAAAGATAAGGTTTTCTTTTTTTGATAGCACGGTTAAAAAATCAAAAAAGCTAATGTCCTGCTTGTAAAAATTTAAACAGGTTACCCTGATAAATTCTATATGCGGCATGAGGACAAAAGCTTTTTGTAACCTTGGGAACGAATGTTTATTAAACCTGCTTTAATCAGGCTTGAAACATATTATTAAATTCTTCGATGCTTGTTTTCTGTACATCGAGCTTTACATTGCTTCTGACAATTTCAATTACTTTACTTTCGAAAACACGACTGTAAATGCTTTTAAGAGTTTCTTCTTTTTTAAGCATATCTTTTGCGTAGTTATCAAGTATTGAATCTTCGAGTCCAATCATGCCATACTGTGCAAATTGTGAGCGTGCAACATTTTTGGCATATTCTTCAATATCTTCGTTTTCAATTTTTATTTCATTGCTTTTTGCAATTTTATTACTGATTAACTGCCATTTCAAATCTTCAATCATTTTCGGATATTCTTCCTCCAAAGTTTCGGCGGTCATATTTTTGTTTTCGCCAAGCACCCAGCGTTTTAAAAATGCATTTGGGAATGTCAGGTTTTCAAATTTTTTCAGCAACATTTCACGGGCATCTATTCCAAATTTGTAATCGGCATCTCTTTTCAAGTCCTGCTCAATATTGTGGGCAATTTTTGCTCTGAATTCCTCTTCAGAATTTACAACTGCTTCGCCAAAAACTTTATCAAAAAGTTCCTGATTAATTTCTGAATGGTGATAACGAGTGACTCCTATGATTTTAAATTTGAAATCAGAAGTAATATCTTTTACATCTTCCTTCTTAAGTTTGAGGAATGAAGCAAGTTCAGCATCGCTATCAAAGGCTTTTGCCGGATTAAAAATTATAACATCACCTTTGTTTGCTCCTACAAACATTGCTTTTTGGCTTTCATCCTTCAAATAAGCAGGCGTGAGAACAGCATCCACAAGTTTGACACCGTTGGCTTTAGCTTCCGAACCTTCCAGCTCTTCAATTTCACCCTTCACCACATCACGTTCTTCAACGGTTTCTTCCTGTGTATATCGTCCATAACGCGAAGTATACGATTTCAATTGGTTGTCAATCATTGATTCGTCAACAGCAATTTCGTAATACTTAACTTTGTCTTTTTTATCAAATTCAACCTCGAATTCAGGCGCTATACCGATAACAAAAGGAAACTCAAATTCTTCGCGCTGATCGAAATCGTCATAAGCATTAAAATCTTCTGATGGCAAAGGTTCGCCAAGTATGTTAATTTGGTTTTCTGATATATATCTGTTCAGTGCATCGGCTGTAACTTTGTTTATTTCATCTGCCTTAACAGCTTTTCCGTACATTTTTGTTATAAGTCCTAATGGAACCATACCTGGCCGAAATCCGGGTATGTTTGCTTTTTTACGATATTCGCGTAGTGTTTTGTCAACGCTGGCGCTGTAATCAGCTGTTTCAATCTGTACTGTTAGTACTGCATTGTTCTGATCGATGTCTGTTCTGACGATATTCATATTATATTATTTACTTATTTTTTCGAAGTGTAACGATTTGTCGTATTTCTGAATAATTTTTGTCAAGTTTTATATTAGAAAATAACAAAAAGCCAATCTTTATTTGTTTCTATCAGCTTTAATTATCGTGCTGATTAGCTGAACGCTATGTATTTTCAAATTAATACGATAAAACGGGGTGCAAAGTTACAAAATTTAATTGATTTAAATGATGTTGAGCAAGAGGAATATTAACAATAGAAAAGAAAAAATATCATTGTTTCAGAAAAAAATAAAGTCGTTATTTGAACAAATAGGTTAGATTAATTGAAAAAACCCGATTGTCTTTGTTTTCCTGCGCAGAATTTTTAATTGCAATTGAACTCACAAAGTATTTCAGTCCATGTGTCCACGACAACCCCAGTTGTATCTGTCTGAACACTTCAATACCAGCATTCAGTGAATACCCATAATCTAATCTTTCTACAACACCCCTGAAAGACATATTTTCAATCGAGTTCACTGTTTCATCAACTGATTTTCCAGAGAGTAAATATGCCCCATAAATACCACCTGAAGCATAAGCGCCAATAAGTTTATGCGAATATCGATATCTGAGATTAATTGGAATTTCAATATAGTTGAATTCTTTGTAACCGAGTGTAATCAAGTCATTAACAATTTGTGTGCTATCGGTGAAGGCAAAACCTTTTTGTGTAATAAACAAACCAACATCTGTTCCCATGTCTGAAAAGCGCGGGAAAGCCTGGTATGTAACGCCAATCTGGAAACCTGTGAGATTTTCGGTGCTGAATCCCTTTATTATATCAGCTTTTCGAAACGACCGTATTTGATTTGCCATATTAATACCTGCCTTCAAGCCAATCTGAGCATAGTTGCTAATGGCAAAGGTAAGTATTAAAAGCAATATTTTTACCCTTTTTGATAGCATTATCACGCCAAGTATATTATTTTGTTCCCTAATTGTACCCGTCCCACAAATTCTGCAGGAGGCTTTAAAATTTAAAAATGAATTTTGTGTTTTGCAAAAAAACTGTCCTTGCAATGGTTATGTGGCTCAGAAACCAGAGTATTAAAAAAATTACTTCAAAGTTAAAAAAAAATATTTAGTATATGACAAAAACTTATATATATTTGATATTTAAGAAAATAGAACGCTGATTTAATCGGATTTCAATCGGATTTTCATCTCGCCCTTGCCGATATTAAATCAGTTACTTGTCTTAAACTAATCATGCTTGCAAGATTTTATCCGTTCAGAATCCGTTTTTGTTAATGTTTTACCTCAGCTTCCCGATAGCTATCGGGACAGCTAAATCCTTGTTCCCGATGCTTCGGTATCGTGTTCTATTTTTTGGTAATGTACAAATAAAAAAATAATACTTTTCAAGCGTTTATAGCAAATTCTTTATTGCTTGAATGCATACTTATTTTTTCACTAAACGCTTTCTGTCATTTTCATCGAGTAATATTTTACGCAAACGTATTTTTGTTGGAGTAATTTCTACATATTCATCTTCCTTAATATATTCAAGGGCTTCTTCGAGACTGAAAACCACCGGTGGAATCAAACGTGTCTTATCGTCAGCACCCGAAGCGCGCATGTTAGTCAGTTTTTTCGATTTGGTAACGTTCACTACCAAGTCGCCTTCTTTTGCATTTTCGCCTACAACCTGACCTGCATAAACTTCATCCTGCGGAAAAATAAAAAATCTGCCTCTGTCCTGAAGCTTATCTATTGCATAAGCATAAGCAGTTCCGCCTTCCATAGCAATAATTGAGCCATTTATTCGCTTTTCAATATCGCCTTTGTAAGGTTGATATTCAATAAAACGATGTGACATAATAGCTTCACCGGCCGAAGCAGTAAGTACATTGTTTCTTAATCCTATGATTCCGCGTGAGGGAATATTAAATTCCAACTGTACACGGTCATTGATTATTTCCATGCTTAACATCTCACCTTTGCGCGTTGCCACCATCTCGATTATTTTTCCCGAACAAACCTCAGGGAGGTTAATGGTAAGTTGTTCTACAGGCTCGCACCGCACGGCATTAATTTCCTTAAAAATTACCTGCGGTTGTCCAACCTGAAGTTCATAACCTTCGCGGCGCATAGTTTCAATAAGCACAGAAAGATGTAAAACACCCCTTCCGTAAACATTCCAAATATCCGAGTCAAGATTTTTTTCTACCCGCAATGCAAGATTTTTATCA
>CAYQWD010000133.1:0-6569 GCA_964420955.1 uncultured Paludibacter sp.
ATGATTATATTATTCAAGAAAATTAAAACAAACAAAAAGTCAAGATGACTTCAATGTAAAGAATCAATATTGTAATTTATTTTCTGAATTTAAATTCATTTCATAATATTCTTCTAAATTTATTATTGAATAATACTCAAAAAATAAAACATATTTGTATCTTCGGAGGTTCATAGCAGGCAACGGTATTTTACGCAGAAAGTTTTTTTGAAATAGACATTGAAACATGAATGATTCGCAAAAAATTATAACAACTTTGGGTTTTTTCTGTAAAACTGCATTTAGTTTGCTGCTGGTTGCATTATTTTCTTTTCATTTTCCGGTAAGTGCACAATTCGGGTTTAGTTTTAAGCACACTAACCCATATTTTTCGGAAGGAGTAAAAGGATTGGTGTGCGCCGATGGAAGTTTTGCTGCTGTAGCTAACATGGATGTTTTTGTCAGAACTGATACTATAGTGATGGATTGCGATGACTGCAAAATTCCCTACGATACCATTTTCAGTAACATCATTACATCTGATATTTTCATCGTGAAAACTGATTTTACAGGAAAAGAACTTTGGTCGGTTCAGATGGGCAATGACGGAAATGATCGTTGCCATAACATTTTCGAAACTCCTGACGAAGGTTTGCTCCTCTGTGCCACCGACTGCAGTTACACCGGAAGTATTATTAAACTCGGTAAACATGGTTCGGTAATTTGGGAATACCGGCTCGCATTGCATTTCCCGAAACAAATTATTTCTGTTAGTGATAATTTTCTGATTTTGGGAACAACTTCACATTTACTAAATGGTACCGATTCCGATATATATGTTCAAATGATTGATGCCGGAGGACAGCATATATGGAAAAAATACTTTGGGTTGAACGGAAAGGATAATGAGCTTTCGGGTCGTAATAACGAAATTTTTAAAACTGCCTGTAAAGGGACTTCCGATAATATTTTTATTGCCGGTATGCGAAATAATGATATCGTTTGGTTTGATATTGATTCGGAGGGAAATTTACTCGCCACCGGCATAATTGGCGATGAGGGTGTGGATGAACCCGTTCAAATAGCCCTGACTGACGACCTGAATTATATGCTATTGCTGAATTACGCTGCAATACCGGTTCTCAATACTCAGCCTCGTCTGATGAAAATTAGTACTTCAGGCTTAATAAAAAATGAAATTGCATTTTTCGATAACAGGTATTACGATAAAGCAGTTTCGATTGGCGTAAATTCTGATGGAAGTTTTTTGATAACAGGAATTCAAAACTCAAATATACCTTCGCTGAGTGTGCTTTTCAATCTTATAGTGAATGCGAACGGAATTCCGCAGTGGGTTGAAAATATCGCATATAACAACGAAGTTTTTTGCAGACCTGCAAATACAACACTGATTTCCGATAACCGGATTTTTGAAACAGGAACAACTGCCTCCGGAAGATTTACATTCTCGCAACGGTATGTAAATACATCGAATACAAATGTGGATTATTATCCGGTAGTGCGTACCAGAATAGATTCCTACAAGGATATTGGATACAGAATTTATCCGAATCCTGCCGAAAATTTTATAATCATTGATGCTGATATTGCAGATTTTGCCAATTTCTCATTGTATTATCACGATGGAAGAAAAGCGCTTGCATCAAAAATTGACATCTTTAATAACACAGTATCACTTCAGGGAGTTACAAGCGGATTGTACATTTATAAAATTTCTAACGCAAATATAAACATAACAGGCAAAATAATTATTCAGAGATAAAAAATTCTGAAATATCAATATTCATTTATGAAACTGATAATTCTTATTGTTGTTATTCATCTGTTTTTAATATCTCAATTATCAGGGCAATCTACAATTGACTTTACATCGATAATTGAAACGCCGCTCAGACGTGTGAAAACAGATAGTGTCCGGGTTGTAAAGAGTTCTGATGGTTATATGTGTTCGCCGCGAGGCACCTATCGTGGTCTTGCCATTTTCGTAAATATTATCTACGATCAGGCACACCCCGACACTATTAGCAAATATTCTGCTCCTTCAACATATTGGAAACCCGATACAACTTTCAGTATCAATATGTATCCACCGGCATATTTTACTCAGATTTTCGATACGCATTATAAAGATGAATATAAAGGTTTGTTATCAAGGTTTTATTCTGAAAGTTCCTTTCATCAGCTTCATTTACTGTGCGATATGATGGTAGTGAACATTCGTCAGTCACAAATCACACCAAAAAATCCAGCTGCCGACTTTTCACTTTTCAACCTGATGGACGCAGTGGCGGAACTAATTAACCAAAACGGAGGTGTAAAAACCATTCATGGATTTAACAATATAAGCGATTTCGACCGCTCATCCTTTGCCTCACTTGCCGAAGATCGGCCAGATGGAAAAATTGACATGATACACTTCGTGCTGCGCAATACTTTTATCAGAAATAAAATTATTAACTATGGCAGTGCCAATCCCGGTTCAGGCTATTCAGGTTGGGGAATTTTTCCACGTATTCCGTTGAAAATCGGAAATTCTTATCATCAATACAATATAGGAAGTTATCAGTGTGTAGGTGGAGGAAGCATTGCTGCAAGTTCGCGCAGTATCTGGTCGCACGAAATTGCGCATTATTTTCTCGGAGGAAATGAGTTTCATACATCGGGCGGAAATCATACGGGCGATTATATATTTATGCCTGTACCCTTTTTGGGAATTCAGCGCGGTTATGGTTTGTTCGATGGCGGTCTTTCAAGTTGCAATGGTTACGAAAGACTGCGATTAGGCTGGCAAAGTAGCTCGAATAATTCTTACGCCATAGCTGCCAATAATCAACATTCCGATGTGGAAAAATTCGAAGGAGAAAGAACCTTCACTTTACGCGATTTTGTAACTACTGGCGATGTCATCCGTATAAAGATGCCTTACAAGGATAATCCCGAATCGTCCAATCAGTACATTTGGCTCGAAAATCATCAGTGTGGGAAAAACGGGAAACTCGATGATTTTGTTTTTTCCACACCCAATGGTTGTCGCGATGTAGCCCAAGCTGGAATTTACGCATATTATCAGGTGGGAAAAGATGTGCTCGAAAGCATGCACGACAGCATTGTTTTTCCGAAAAACGAAAAAGACAATCTGCGTATTATAAGTGCAGAAGGTAATTACGATGTGATTTATCATGGTCGGGTGGATGATTGTTTACGCTTCTGCGGTGGAAACTGCAGGCCACAATATGAATATGTTTCTGAAAATCCTTTTTCAGGAGTAAATGATCATACCGAAGTTTATCCATCAAATTTTTTATCAACACAGTTGAAATATAACGCTTCGATGCAATACTTTGGTTCAAAAATTAAAAACGGGGTGTTGTATAATAATCTTCCATGGCTTGGCGACCGTTTCGATCCTTTCATACCTACTTCCGAAGGTGTCAGATTTGATATAAGTACAAATCCGGCAGCCGTAAATACTACAACTTTTTATAATATTCAAAATACCCGCGTTGGCGATTCGCTCACATTCAAAGCTGTTGACAGCATTCGGAATACCCGCCGGATTTATCTTTCAGGTTTAAGTATCCGAATGATTGACTCTGACCCCGCCCAAAACGGAATGAAAGCTTATATAGTAAAAATAAGATGGGACGATTACGATGTGAAACAAGATGTAGTATGGAAAGGAGATCTCGTGTTAAAGGAAAAACTTAACCTTCTTCAGGACAAAAAAATAAGTTTACAGCAAAGTCGCTCCGTGAACCAGATTTCTTTCGATAAAGTTTCCGGTTGTTTTGCCCGAACTACTTTTTTAACCTGCCAGCCCGGCTCGGAATTGAATATGTCAGAGCGTTCAACCATTGAGCTAAAAGAAAAAAGTACAATGATTCTTGAAAATAATGCAAATCTCGAAATTCACAACGATTCCCGTTTGATTGTAGAAAGCGGCTCAACTTTGATTGTACGAAGCGGCGCAAATATAAAAATTCACAATTCGGGAAAAATTACAGTCAAAAGCGGTGGTTTTATTTGCATTGAAAAAGGTACAAATATAATTTCAGAAAATGCTTACACGAATATTTATACGGAGGAAGGAAGTATTATTGGCGCAAATCCTGATTTGTTTGCTGAAACCGGTTGTACATTGCTGAAATAATGTTGTTCAGACTTTTTTGTACCAAAAAAAATTTCATTAACTTTGGCATTGATAAGAAATGTGTGTTTTAATAATAAGTTGTGCCTCGCCTTTTAAGAAACAACCACTGTTAAATCCCAGTAGAAAACCTGAATTTACTGCCGTTTCCCTTCGACTTTAAAAACGGATAAAATCATTTCATTTTTTAGTCTGTAGATGAAAATATTATCAAATAAGTGCACAAAATCCTTTTAGATATTTTTATCAGCTTAATAAAAAACTATTTTTTTTATTTTTGAGTGCTTAATTTGCATTATTGATTTTTTGATAAGAAATTCAACTCAAGATTTTTATAAAATGAAAAGAATATTTTTCATCACTTATTTACTCATTTCTCTGATGACAGCATCAGCACAGGTTTCATTTGGAAAACCTGAAAAACTTACACGCGACTGGAAATTCTGGTTAGGCGACACAAAAGATGCATCAGAACCAAAATTTTCCGACAGACGCTGGCAGACCATTGATTTACCACATGACTGGAGTGTACAGGGTTATTTAAGTCCAACACTTTATAGTTGTACAGGCTATCTTCCAGGCGGAATAGGTTGGTATCGCAAAACGTTACTAATTCCTGATAGCCGTAAAGGAGAAAAGGTTTATCTGTTTTTCGAAGGAGTTTATAATCGCAGTGAAGTTTATTTAAACGGAAAGTTGCTTGGCAAACGCCCCAATGGTTATATTTCTTTTATGTATGATGCTACTCCTTATGTTCAGTTTGGTAAAGAAAATACAATTGCAGTAAGAGTTGATCACAGTCAGCAGGCAGATTCGCGCTGGTATACCGGTTCAGGCATTTATCGCGATGTTTATCTGGTTTATGCTTCGCCGGTGCATATAGCACAGTGGGGCGTATATGTGTTTCCTGAATTAAAATCAGAAAAACTGGCGATATTAAATGCTTCCACAGAATTGGTTAATCATACAATAGCACCCACAATGGTTACAATTGTAAACGAATTGTTAACTCCCGATGGAAAGATAGCCGCTAAAAACACTTCAAAATTAAAACTTGATGCCGGAAAAACTGCTTCGGTGCTTCATAAAATGAATGTCAGGAATCCTGTTTTATGGAAACTCAATAATCCTGCGCTGTATGTTTTGCAAACAAAAATCTATCAAAACGGAAAACTCATTGATGAAACAAGTACAAAAACAGGTATTCGTACATTCACTTTCGACCCGGATAAAGGTTTTGCACTTAATGGCAAATGGATGAAAATGAAAGGCGTTTGTCTGCATCACGATGCAGGTGTGCTGGGAGCTGTTTCATTTAAAGAAGTCTGGAGACGACGGTTAATGACTCTTAAAGACCTTGGATGTAATGCTATACGAACAAGTCATAATCCGCAGGCACCACATTTGTACGAAATTTGCGATGAAATAGGACTGTTGGTTATGAACGAGGCTTTCGATGAGTGGGAATTTCCAAAACGAAAATGGCTTGAAGGCTGGAATGTTGGAACACCAGGGTTTCAGGGTACGTATGATTTCTTCGAAGAATGGGGTGAGCGCGATTTGGCTGACATGGTTAGACGAGACCGTAATCACATATCCATTTTTGCATGGAGTATCGGCAATGAAGTGGATTACCCAAATGATCCTTATTCTCATCCGGTACTTGATGGAGGAAGCAATACAGGTTTTACTCAACCAATTTTTGGCGGATACAAAAAGGATGCTCCTGATGCCATGCGATTGGGTGCTATTGCCAAACGATTGGCAGCTGTAGTAAAAAAATACGATTCATCCCGTCCGGTTACTGCAGGTTTAGCTGGAGTGGCAATGTCAAACGAAACTGAATATCCCTCAACACTTGATATTGCCGGCTACAATTATACCGAAAGTATGTACACAAGCGATCATAAAAAATATCCAAAACGGGTTATTTTCGGAAGCGAAAACCGGCACGACCTAGAAGCATGGAAAGCTGTTACCGATAATGAATTTATTTTCGGACAATTCCTCTGGACTGGCATCGATTATCTTGGCGAATCAGGTCGCTGGCCTTCGCGTGGATTTTACAGTGGTTTACTTGATTTTGGAGGTTTTATAAAACCTCGCGGTTATTTCAGAGCTTCACTTTGGGCAGATAAACCAATAGCTTATATCGGAACCTATCCCACGCCTGGCGCCGGAGCTTCAAACCATAATGCTGATGTTTGGTCGCAGCTCGAAGCTTCGCAAGGTCGTCGCGAGCAGCGTCCTTCGATGGATGCATGGCCTGTTTGGAACTATTCAGATGGACAAATGATTCGCGTAGTAACGTACACAAATGCATCAAAAGCACGATTAACTCTTAATGGAAAGGAAGTGGGCGCTACAAAAAATTATGATAAAAATACTGGAATAATATATTGGGATATACCTTATGCTGATG
>CAYQWD010000133.1:6579-7156 GCA_964420955.1 uncultured Paludibacter sp.
TTAATGGATTCGATGATTCCGGAAAAGTAACAGTTCGAACTGAAATACAAACTTCAAAACGACCTTATGCACTGAAAATTGTGAAGCAAACAAATTCCGGACTGAACGAAAATTCATTGGCGCAAATAGCAGTACAGGTTGTAGATGAAGATGGAATTCCTGTAATGCTGGCTGATAATGAAATAACTTGTAGTATTTATGGTTCGGCAAGGTTGTTGGGTCTCGAGGCAAGTAATAATTCGGATATGAGTGATTATACTGACAATCGTCATCGTGCTTTTAATGGGAAAATCCTTGCTTATATTCGTGCCCGCGAAGCAGGTGAGGTTAAAGTGAAGTTTACTTCTCCTTTGCTAAAGTCAGTTGAAACAACCCTTGAGTTTAAATAGTCATCAAACAAATAAGCAGGGATTTAATTTGTAAATCACTACTGACCGATAAAAAATAGTTTGAATTAATTTTTTTAGCTTGTCAGATTCCTCACTATGTTCGGAATGACAGACAATCTATAAGTTTGGTTTTTGAGAGGAGTTAGGTTGGCGGCGAAGCCGCCAACCTAACTCCTCACAACCATAAT
>CAYQWD010000134.1:0-7152 GCA_964420955.1 uncultured Paludibacter sp.
AGGCTGGCCTAAATGTGGCGAAATTGATATAATGGAAATGGGAAATGCAACCGGAATTACAAGAGGCACTCAGGACAAATACCTTATAGGAGCGTGTCACTGGGGCGAAAGCTGGAACGGCGGCGCATACCCAAATTATTCAAAAGCAACTACTACAAGCTATGGAATACAAGACGATTTCCATTTATTTACGCTAATATGGGATGAAAAATCAGTTAAAACATATCTCGATTTGGATAAATATCCTAATAATACGCCATATTTCGAAATGAATATCTCAGGCGAAGATGTGCCCGGAAGTCCACGTAGATATTTTCATAAATCCTTTAGCATTTTATTGAATTTGGCAGTTGGAGGAAATTTTACAGGAATTACCGGAAATTCGAACATTGGCAAAATCACTGCGCTTCCTGTTGATGGAACAAATGCAAAAATGTACATCGATTACGTGCGAATTTATCAGAAAGGAGTATCAGGTGAACTCTACTCAGGGCCTGAACTTGACAGTGGAACCAAAGAACCTGATACTTTTAATACCGAAATATACCCAAATCCGGTTAGTGAATATATAATTATTGAAGAATTCAAAAATATAGCAGGGGTAACAATTTTTCGGCAAATGGTCAGTTTATCGAAACTGTTTCTGCCACTGAAATGAAAATTAATCTCGCTCATTTAAAATCAGGATTGTATGTTTTAAAAATTATTTTTGAAGACAAATCTGAAAAAAGATTCAGAATAATTAAAGAATAATTATAAAACATGATCAGAATTAATTTACTCAACATCAACATTTTTTCACGGAAGATAAGATAATTGGGAACCAAAATTTTCACAGCAAAATGAAACTCATAATGAACTCAAAGAAGTATTCTATCTTTTTAACAACTTTAATACTTAATATATTATTTATCTCAGCACAAATTGTTCCGGTGGGAAGTGGTAGTTATACCAAAACATTTCCGGGTACAGACGCAGCCGGACGAAATGGTTTTCCATCGGGTACGCCACAACTAAGTGGCGCTGCCGCAGGAAGACCTGTTCCCACAAACGACTGGTGGTCGAAACTCGTGAAGGAGAATCACGCCGACAATCTTTTTAATTATCCCTATACAATGAAAACCACAAACAATGGTTTAGTGGCAAGCTATATTCCTTGGGGAGTAATTGACGATCAACATCCGGTTATAGTGGGTGTTACAGGATTAGCTACCACAAAAACCACTGTTTCTGCTTTTTCAGATTGGACAGTAACCATGAACTGGAATGATGGAACACGCAATTTTGAAACAACTTCAGGAATCGGTATGCCCTTTTTGTATTTTACAAAGGGAAATAATGATGTGGCACAAGTTACCGTAAACTTAGGAACTGTAGTTATAGAGGGTGAAATGCTAGTAATTACAAATGCCCGAAATGGTGCTGATTTTGCAATTTATGCCCCAACAGGAAGCACATGGACTCAAAATGGGAAAATTTATACATCCAACTTAAATGGAAAAAATTATTGGTCGATGGCTTTTATTCCGTTAACAGCCTCCAATGTGGCAGCAGTAGCAGCTGAATATAAAAAATATGCCTATGTTTTTCCTGTAAATACAATTGCCACATATACTTATAATGAAAATACTTCGGTTGTGCGTACCGATTTTTCTGTTCAAACCGATGTAAAGGAAGGCGCGTTCAATAAGATGTTACTCGGATTGCTACCTCATCAGTGGGCGAATCTGGCTTCCAATTCACCACAGCCCGAAAAATACAGTTATGCCGTAATTCGTGGTGAACTGAAAACGCTCGAAGGAAATTCATTCTCGGTAGAAAATAAATTCAGAGGTATTTTACCAACATTACCTTATCTAAATAATTACAGCGAAGGTTTTACTCCTACTGCTTTAACTCAAAAAGTTACAGCTCTTGAAAACGATGGACTTGCTTTATGGACTGACTCATATAACGAAGGACAGGTAATGAATCGCTTGATTCAAACTGCAAGAATTGCAGCCGAAATGGGTAATACAATAGCGCTGAACAAAATGCTGGCTACTGTAAAAGACAGACTCGAAAACTGGCTGAAAGCTGATACAGGTGAAAAAGCATTTCTGTTTTTTTACAACACTACATGGTCGGCATTGCTTGGCTATCCTGCCGGACACGGTCAGGACACTAACATAAACGATCACCATTTCCATTGGGGATATTTTATACATGCAGCTGCTTTTGTTGAGCAATTTGAGCCTGGCTGGGCATCTCGATTTGGTGAAATGTTAAATCTTTTAGTGCGCGATGCTGCTTCTATTGATCGCAACGATACAATGTTTCCTTATTTACGTAATTTCAGTCCGTATGCAGGGCACAGCTGGGCGAACGGTTTTGCAAATTTTCCACAAGGGAACGATCAAGAATCAACTTCAGAAAGTATGCAGTTCAATTCAGCTCTGATTCATTGGGGCGAAATAACTGGAAATAAAGCCATCCGCGATTTGGGAATTTATCTTTACACTACTGAACAAACTGCTATAGAAGAATATTGGTTTGATATTAATAAAAGAACATTCCAACCATCACAGAAGTATAGTCTGGTTTCACGTATTTGGGGCAACAGTTATGATAATGGAACATTCTGGACAGCCGATATTGCGGCTTCTTATGGTATTGAGTTATATCCAATTCATGGCGGTTCTTTTTATTTGGGGCATAATATTCCTTATGCCACCAAACTATGGAATGAAATAAAAGCTAACACCGGCATTATGAGCAATCAGGCAAATGACAACTTGTGGCACGATGTTATGTGGAAATTTGCTGCATTTACAAATCCGGCAGAAGCAATTGCTTTATATGATTCATATCAGGGTAGAAACCTGAAATTTGGCATATCGGATGCTCAAACCTACTACTGGCTACATGCTATGAATGCTTTAGGTCAGGCAGATGCAACTGTTACAGCAAATTATCCGATTGCTGCAGTTTTTAATAAAAACAACGTGAAAACTTATGTTGCACATAACTATTCAAATGTGCCTATAACGGTTACGTTTTCGACTGGGTATCAATTGCAGGTTCCAGCACGCAAATTGGTTACAAGTATGGATAGCAATGCAAGAGGAACATTAGCATCTTCGTTTGATAAAGCATTCATAGGCGGAAGTGTTGAATTAAATGTAACTATTACCGAAGGAAGTCCAACAAAGGTTGAATTTATGAATGGTAACACTTCGCTTGGAACTCTGATGGCGCCTCCGTATAAATTTGAAGCAACAAATTTGGGACTTGGCGTACATAGTTTATATGCCAAAATATTCGAAAATGAAAAATTCAATCCTACCAACAGCGTGCACGTAACTGTTGGAGAACAAAAGCCTTATGGTGGAACTGCAGCTCAAATTCCCGGAATCATTGAAGCCGGACATTATGATGTTTTTGAAGGAGGAAAAGGACAAAATATTACTTATCTGGATTTTACTCCTGCCAATGTTGGTAACTATAGAATGGATGAATCTGTGGATGTGGCTTTTTTAGAAACAGAGGGGTCATCCATCGGCTGGATTGATGCCGGAGAATGGGTTGAATATACTGTAAATATTACTCAATCTGGTTTATATTCATTTGCTTTCCGTTATGCATCCGAAAATACAAACGGAGGCGGACCTTTCCGCCTTGAATTGGATGGACAACCAGTATCCGGAAATATAACCGTTACAACTACATCTAACTGGACTACATGGGTCACAAGAACTATTGCTGATATTCCGTTAACATCTGGTGAACGTATTTTGAGAGTGGCATTCTCCTCTGGAGAATTCAATTTAGGTAGAATGACTTTTGCGCGTACAGGAGATATTCCATATAGTATTCCTATTGCAAATGCAGGTAAAGATATCAAGGTGATATTTCCACAAAATTCGGTTATGCTTGATGGTTCGGCAAGCAAAGAATTAGCATCCAAAGCTTTGACCTATACTTGGGAACAAGTTTACGGACCGAGTGTTGTTGTTTTTAGCAACAGGCAGGTTGCACAACCTACCATTGGCAACTTAAAAGAAGGTATGTATAAATTCAATCTGACAGTAAAAAACACTGATATGCGTTCTTCTACTGACGAAGTAATGGTTATGGTTACTGCAACTTTAAATATGCCTCCAACCGTGGCAATTGCATCACCAATCAATAATTCAACATTTGTGCAGGGAAATCCTGTTACAATTTCTGCCAAAGCAACCGACTTCGATGGAACCGTTACTAAAGTCGATTTTTATCAGGCTTCCACATTAATAGGTACAGCTATTGCAGCACCATTCACTATAACATGGAATCCGGGTATTGGAAATTTTGTTCTGACTGCTAAGGCAACTGACAATGATGGTGCGGCAAACATCTCACAACCTGTCAATGTAACAATATCGCCATTAATGAAATGTACAGAAAAGTCAACTCAGGCTTCGCAAGGATCATTCTCATTAGGTTACAATGCTACATTCGAAACTGTAGGATCAAATGTTACCTTGACTTTCGAATTGTTAGATGACAAGGCTGGTGTGGTTGCTTATGCATGGAAAAAATCTCCATTCTCCGAAGCTCAAATGACAAGTATTGGGAATAAAAAATTCTCATACACAGTGGGTGGTCTCACAGCTGGTCAAACCATTAGTTACGCTTGTAAATTCGCTTTTTCAGGTGGCATGGCAGTAACAAAATACTTTGATTATGAAGTAGGGACAAGTTGTGGATCGGTAAATAATGATACAGAAGCGCCTACAAACTTTACAGCTATAAAAGGAAATATTGGTTCGGGTAGTGTTGAATTGTTTCTGAATGCAACTGATAACTCAGGTGTAATAACCTATATAATTAAATATGGTACTACAATACTAACTACAACAGGTACTTCTGGAGTTCAAAAATCGTATATTGTATCCGGTCTGACACCCGAAACTGATTATGTTTTCTTTGTTGAAGCTAAAGATGCTACCGGAAATGCCGCGGCAAATAATCCTTTACAAGTTACCGCAACTACTTCCAAGGGAAGTGTTTTTGGACCCGCTCCAATTCCATCGCTTCTACAAGCAAATGTGATAAGTATTTTCAGTAATCCTTATACAAATGTTGCATCGCGGTTTGATATGTGGTATGCCACTTCAATGTCTGATACTGCTATTGGAACAGATAATATTAAGATAGTGAATAATACTGCTTCAAACGCAGCATTCGGTACGCCGGATATTAGTCCTTTAATTGACTTGGTTTCAACAAATATGGAAAAACTCCATGTTGATATTTATCCGACTGTGGCTACCACAATGAGTTTAGGGGTTGTAACTATAACAGGCGAATGTAAATTGCCTTTGACATTGATTCCTAATCAGTGGAATAGCATCAATTTGTTATTAACAAGTTTAAAAGCAAATAATCAGGTAAGTGATTTATCGAAAGTAAAACAAGTGGGATTCTGGTTAGTTAATGGTAATTTCTATTTGGATAATCTGTTGTTCTATAAAGGCGACTATTTGACTCAAACTGCAGTATCAGATATTGAAGTAGAAAAAATTGTTACCATTTATCCGAACCCGGTACAGGATATACTAAATGTTAGTTCGGAACAATTAATCAATCAAGTTATTGTTCGTAATTTATTAGGTCAGGCAGTAAAAATTATTGAAATAAGTAGTTTTGAAACAACTCTAAATTTGAGCCATATTTCAGCAGGAAATTATTTTGTTACATTCAAACTGACTGATGGAAGTAACATAACACGAAGAATTTTAAAACAATAAATCTTTACAATTCGCAGGGATTTAGTTTCACGTGAATTTGTTACGTTTCTTTTATTTAAACTCAATCAAATTCAGAACAAATGTGAGATACTCTGCAAACAGTCAAATATAAATGTATTCAACTTTATGGAGAACCTAATCATTTTCGCAAATGCAAATATGTTATCAGACAGGTAAATTATTAAATTGAAAAATTATTTTATTTGTTTGACAAATAAAACTTGGTAAAGCATTAAATATTAATTGAACATATTTAATTTTTTTTGATGATGAATATAAAAATTTACAACTTAAATAATATAAAAACATGAACAGACAAATAATTAAGATGGTTTTTGTTATTTTCTTTGCTCTGATTTTAAGTTCTGTAAAAGGACAAAAAACTTCTGAATATAAATTGGTTTGGGAAGAAAATTTTGACACCCCCATGCTGAATAACAAAATTTGGACTGCCGAAAATAATAATAAAGGTGGTGGAAATGCTGAAGCACAATTTTACATTCCACAGAATGTGGGCATTGAAACGCATCCGTCCGGTGTAAATTGTCTGGTTTTAACAGCCCAAAAAAAAACGTATAAATGCAGACCTGTAATATCCGGGAGAGTAAATACAGAAGGAAAACTGACAGTAAAATACGGCAAAATAGATGTCAGGGTGCATGTTCCCAAAACGGCGAACGGACTTTGGCCTGCATTCTGGATGCTTGGCGATGACAAAGCTCAGGTTGGATGGCCCCGTTGTGGCGAAATTGACATTGTGGAACTCGGTAACCGGAAAGGAATTGAAGATAATTTGCAGGACAGATTTTATAACGGTGCGCTGCATTGGGGAAATGGGTGGAACGGTGGAAAGTATCCGAATAAAGCCATGCATAATTCGGCAAATTACTCTTTACAGGATGACTTTCAGCTTTTCACACTTATTTGGACTCCAGATTCTATTTTAATGTTTCTTAATCAGGATAAATTTCCGGATACAAAACCATATTTCTATATGCGGATAAATGATAATGAAAATGTAAATAGTCCTGGCAGGTATTTTCATAAACCGTATCATTTTTTAGCAAATCTGGCTGTAGGAGGCACTTTTACCGGATTACCCTATTATCCGCGTAAATTCAATATTTTTCCATCGTGGAATAAAAATTTTAAAAAGATAACTGCCCTTCCAAAAAATGGAAAACCGGTAAAAATGTACATCGATTACATCAAAATTTATCAAAACGGAACGCCGGGTGAAGAGTTGAATATACTTACCCCCAGCCCCTAAAGGAGAGTAAGATAACCACAAGCCTTAGGGTGTAAAGTTTATACATAATACATTATTTTACTGTTTTTGTCAATTTCCAATTTCTCAATTTTAAAAAAAACATAAATTGAA
>CAYQWD010000135.1:0-7117 GCA_964420955.1 uncultured Paludibacter sp.
AGGCATCAAATGCCTTAAGCTGACGCTATGTTATTTAAAGAACACGGATTCAGGTAAAACACATATCGTAAAATCATTAGATTTTTAATGCTTGCTAGCCAAATAAGAATCAATACCATCCCGAAGCTCAACTTTAGGAAACCAACCCAACTCTTTTTTAGCTTTTTCAATATTTAGAACACTTCTCTGCACATCAAAATTTCGTGCGGGAAAGAATGCAAGATTTGCTGAAACACCTAGAGCAGATTCAATTAAACTAATAACTTCAATTAATGAGTAACCTTTCCCAGAGCCTATGTTAAGCAACAAATAAGGCTTGTCAGATTGTAAAGACAGCTCAAACGCATTTAATAAATCCGATATATAAATATAATCCCTAACTACCGAACCATCACCCCAGATAGTAATTTCCTTACTATTTAAAATTCGATCAACGAATATTGGAATAACACCTTGACCTGAAGCTAAATTGTGACCAGCACCGTATGGGTTGGAAATCCTGAAAACATGAACATTAAAACCGTGTAACAAATGATACATGAAGAGATATTTTTCTATCGAAAGCTTAACAATTCCATAGGACACAATAGGGTTCGTTAGATCATCTTCACTGATCTGATTTTTATCAAGATTACCATATACAGTGCCACCTGAAGATGCATAGATAATTTTTACTTTTTTACCTTTTAAGGCATCCAAAAGACCAATAGTGCCTATTAAATTCCCCTCAATATCGGCCACCATATTTTCATTAGACTTTCCTGGTAAAGATGTAGAAATCAAGTGAAAACACACATCAATGTCTTTTAAAATCTCACCCCAACGATTTTCAGTTGTAAAATCACCAATCCAATGCTTAATATTGGTTCCATTACAAGCATCTGCTTGAATCCTATCATAGGTTGAGATGCAATAAGAGTTACTTTTAAGCAAAAAATCAATTAAGTTTTTACCTATGAAACCAGATGCACCTAACACTAGCACGTTCATGTGTTAGCTCCAATATAATTTTCAATCGACTTTAAGTCGTTTAAGAAGTTATGTTCATTAAATTTTTCTAGAATAAACTGTTTAGCAATATCAGCATTTGCTTGTGCTGTAGAATAATTGTTGAGAACACTTTCAATCGCGGCAACGTAAGCATCAATATCGCTGATATCATCAACTAATAACTCACCTACTTTCTCAAGAACCTCCGAAACTCCACCGACATTCGAAGCAACAACAGGGATAGAAGCTAACGCAGCGGCAATGAGCATAGTAGGTATGCCATCCCACTGTGATGTATACAAAAATACATCACATTCAGAAAAAGGTAATGACTCTACACCATTAAATGCACCAAACATTGTCACATTACTTAACTTACCTAATTCGACAATTGTTTTATCTTTTTTATTCAAGACGGATTCGCCATAAACATAAAACTCACAGCTCTCCATTTTTTTGGCAACTTCCAACAAAACATCTGGTCTTTTCTGACGATCTAACCTACCTGCCCATAATATGACTGGTTTCAGCAAATTAACTCTTGGCTTAAATAGTTTTTCGTTAATCTCTGCAGGCGTATGTAATATTTTGAATAAATTATTATTATAGCCATAGGTATTAACCAGCAGGTCAGCATAAGCTTGGTTATCAGTAAAAACTCTATTCAAGTACTTATAACAACTTGGAAGATATTCTCTGCCATAACCAACAGGAATCAAATTAAGATCATAATCATCACAAAACAAAGATGCAAAAACTTTTGTTTTTTGTGAAATAGCTAAACCATATTTTTCCAAAACAGCCCAGAAATATCTCGAATTAATAATATGCAATACCTTAACTTCTAATTGAATAATGATTCTAGCCAGCACTTGCAACATTTCATCATAAGAAATTTTGTTCAGCTCATGCTGAATATCGATCAATTCTACATTATCTGGCAAACGATCACGCCAAGGCGATTCACCTGCTTCTGTCATAAAAACAACGACTCGTGTATTAGCCTGTGATGCTACTAATGCAATATGCTTTAATGCAACTAAGTCAGCACCACCCCGCTTTAGCCAAGGTATGGCAAAAATGTGGGTATAACTAGAATATTTCAATCTGCTCAAATAGTCTTGATATACATCGCCAGGTGCTGGAATAACGGGAAATGAATAGTATTGCATCCTAGACAGCAATTCATCCGATGGATATAATGCTGGATCCAATTCTCGACCTAACACTTTCATTTCATCTAAAACCCAACTGGGGATCGCTGGCGGCAACCAAACCTGATTAATCGGCATAGAGCCAATATTGCCTAATTTAGAAGGAAAAAATACATCACGAACACGGTGCGCAAAAGAAATATAAGACTGCCTAAATCTTACTCCCAAAATAGGACTCAATAAACGGTCAAATAGTTTGTAAGCCAACTTGAAGAACTTAAAAAAGAAGTTACCCATATCACAACACTTTATTAAACAAATTCGTGTAAGGAAAGAGTGCATTAACTGATGCAGTAGCACTAACCAAACTTACTTTCTTTCGACGATAAAACCCAATACTACCCCATGCAAGCCTATGCTCATGACCCTTAGCAATGGTTTCACAATTCCAATGCCAGTCTTCGAAGCCAAAACCTGTTTGCAGGGCTTTGGTTTCACTATAGGGGCACTTTCGATAAACTGAGTGATGCGCAAAGGTCCACGATGTCCAATAATTACCAACCAGCAAACCATTTTTATTAAAATACTGACCTGTTTGATCCATCTGCCAACCATAAGCATGGTGTGCGCCAAAATTAATGATAAATTCAGGGTGTAAAATAGCGTTATCACCATATTCGCGCAAATAAAACCATGCACGCTCTATCCAATTCGTTGAGTAGTAATCATCTCCATCTAGTATTGCAATTGCATCACTATTACAAGCCAAAATCCCCGAATTTCTTGAACGCCCTAAATCACGATGCTCAACTTCTATCCAATCAGCATAAGTAGCTTCAGTATGCCTTAGTGCAACCTGCTTGGTCTCCTCCGTCGCACAGTCAAAAACCCACATATAACGAGTTGTTATGCCATGCTTTTCTGCATATTGCCGACAGCGCGCTAATGAATTAAGTGTTGAATGCGCAAGAACACCTTCACTATGAAAGGTAACCAGTAAACTAACATTAACTTTTTCATTCATTACTGTTATTTCCAAACAGAATTTTATATCTCGTAGTTGATTTTATCATTTTTAACTCGTTTTCAAGCTCTAATATTCTAATTCTTTTCAATTCAGATTCTTGACGCGCAGCCTCATTGACCTGCATTAGACGATGATTTTCTAACTCTAACCATTCCTTGCCAGTTTCTAGCTCTTTTATCCAATTAGACCTGTTCGTTAACTCATCATTTAAGATCGATACTTGACCTTCTAACCAGCGCTTATCTTCATGTACTTTGGCTTTTGAGTTGAATAAAAATTGTGAAAAATAACTCCCCGAACATTTACCCAAAGATACGGAATATAATGCATTTGCACACTTCCTAGCATTATCAAATACACTTGAAAACTCATCAATTGCAAATATTAATGGACTTTCTATAACATCATAAATAGAAACTGGATCAGTTTTTAGCAAATTAAAAGCAAAAATAACGCCTTTTTTCCAATAATCACAAGCTGCATTAATGTTTAAATTAATACTGCTTTCAATAATACCAGCCCAAAAACATGCCTCAGTAACCTTTGTTGCCAGTGCAGGATGATATTTACTAACATCATAACCAGAGCATTTATTATAATAAAAAAGCGATAAAACAAAGTCGCCTTTTCCTTTATAATAATATCCTAAAAAATAATTTAACGAAACAATCCAACGGTAATGATTGGGGCTAGTTGAATCCTTCTCTAAAAATTTTCGGATTTCCAAAACGACATTACTTAACTGATTATGATCGCCCATTTTTTCTAACTGATACGCCAAAACGCATAGAGCTGCACCACGATCAGCATCCAATAATTCATCACCATAGCTTAAAATATCATTTGAATATTTACTCAACAATGTTGAATTATTTGCACGCAAACCAATCGACACAATAGCACGTATAATCCAAGGAAAGGCATAGTCTCTCTGAAATGCAATTACATTATTATTAACATTGTTAAAAGGGAATACAGATTCTTTATAGGCAACACCTTTGATGCAAGGTGATTTCATCGCACACAAAATGCACCATTCACTTTCTACATCTAAATGTTCAAAGGTACCTTTTACTTCCGACCATAATCTATTTTGTTTTTTCCATTGTTGATAACCCGTTGACTTATCTTTGCATCTTGATGCAGTTTGAATATAAGCAGACTCAACATCAAAAAACTGTTCTAACTGATTAACAATTAGATCCCAAGTGTAAACATGAAAATGGTATGGATTAGGATCTTTACCCGATTCATCTGACCAATCATTAGGTACGCTTACAAAAATTCGCCCACCTGGTGATAATACTCGATAAAACTCCTTCAACAAAATTTCAGGATTAACAACATGTTCAATAGTTTCAAATGATGTAATAAAATCTATACTGTTATCAGGTATACTCGACAAGGCATCAGGCAAATATCCCTCAACAAAAGAAATGTTTTCACTACCATAACTAGCGGTTGCGTAATCAACAGCATACTTGCTTCCATCAATACCTATGACCTTAGATGCCAATGAGTTTTGTTCTAAGACATAACTACCATAACCTAGACCACAAGCAGCATCTAAAACCTTATCCCCATAGCGGATCTGTTTAGATGCAGCATAATATCTATAAATGTGAGCGTCAGACCTTTCTCCAGATTCACGCATCATGTCCATATGCAAGTCACGCTCTTTAACTAAAGCTTTTAACGGATATTTCTTTAAAGCATGATGCTCAACTTTTTCCATTACCAACTTTATTTTAGAAGAATCATTATTAAGCGAGTTATACTCATTAACTATATAATAAGAAGAGTGCTTACGGAAACCTACTTCAAAAAAAACTGACTCCCACCAAAAACGATCTCTATTAGTGAGAACGCAAGAAGCTTCCTTTTTGTTCTTTAAGCCAATAAGAAAATAAGCATTCTTTTTGCAAACTCGAAACACTTCTTTTAATGCTAAAACAACATCTGTGATATCTAAATGTTCTAATACTTCAACACCGATTACAGTTTCAAAAGAATCGTCATCAAATGGCAAACTTAGTGCGGAATGTTCAAAGAAACGCTTGTCTGATCTAAGCTTTGCCTCTTCGATTGCAACACTTGAAACATCCACACCAATTGCATCTATTCCTCTAGCGTTTAAGGATAAAACTAAATCTCCCAATCCACAGCCAATGTCAAGCACGCTACCGAAACCAATAGAACTCATAACTTCCTCAGCTATAGAACTCTGTTCATCAGAGAATATCATAGAGGAATTGTTAATAATCTTTTTCCAATAAGCATCATTCACTGCTTTATAGTTCATAATTAGCCTGCATCTTTAAGTCAAATGAACCACCAAAGAACAATTCTCTCTGCACAAAACTATTAAAAAAAGCTGCTTCATCCATCCAATGTAGAATTCGTTGATTCATATAATCTGGAGTAGTCTCTTCAGTTAAGGCAGCTTGAACCTCATACAGATTAAGTCCTAGTGAGTTTGTAAACGAAAAGTAAACCACACAAACTTCACCCTTTGTAAAACATTTATTCCAGAACAAATCACCAGAACGAACTCCTGCAATTATGCTCATATCTTGATTTAATGTACCCCAAGAGTAAACTTTAATTCCTTCTTTACTTCGGATTCTCATACCAACATTTAAATGCTGCATATCTTTCATAACTTGAAATTCAATCTTTATAAAAACTTTATCATTTAAATTAAAAACAGAATCAAATTCCATATTTTTATTTAATACACTTACACTAATAATCTTTGCATCCAAATCACCGAATGACAATTTTTCGCTTCTTTGAGTCGAGAGCTCTGACTTTTCTTTAACAACACCATTATTAGCAATCTTTTCAACGGCTTCAGAATTAAGTCTCTGTGCTTGCATGCGCAAATAATTTGTTTCTTCTTCATGTAATTCTTTTCTATACGCTAGAACAACATCTGCAGAATTTGATGACATAAATATTCTACCATTCTTTAGAAAAACAGCGCTATTTGTTAATGTTCTAATACTCTCTTGATCATGCGATACAAAAAGCAAGGTTGTACCTTTATGAATAATTTTTTCCAAATGTTGAAAACATCTTTTTTGAAATAATGCATCTCCAACACTCAAGGCCTCATCTACAATCAAAATATCTGGTTCAACCATTATATTTACTGCAAAAGCTAACCGAACAAACATACCACTGCTATAGGTTTTAACTGGTTGGTGAATAAATTCACCAATATCGGCAAAGGCTAAAATAGCATCAACTTTAGCTTCCATTTCTTCTCGGGTATAGCCCATTAGGCTACCTTGAAAATAGACATTTTCTAACCCTGTATAATCGGGGTTAAAGCCTGCACCTAGCTCTAGCAAACTGGCAATTTTGCCATTTACTTGCACGCTACCACTGGTAGGCGTTAACACTCCTGTAATAATTTTTAGCAGGGTGCTTTTGCCAGCACCATTTTTGCCAATAATACCGACTGTCTCACCTTTTTTTATGTCAAAACTCACATCGTTTAAGGCATAAAAATCTTTATGGTAGCTTTTCTTAAAGGGGTTAAGCGCTTCTTTTAAGCGATCTACAGGTTTGTCGTAAAGCTTATACACCTTAGTCAGGTGTTTAACGGAAATGGCGATGTCGGTCATAGTCTCTTTTCATTTTGCAAAAGTGAAATTTTAATTTTTAAAACGATCAACACTCTAAACTACTTTAGCGTTAACATAAATTTGTAAATTTTTATAAATGTTTTGTAATGTATTAAACCCAGATAGTGCTAGTTTAATGTTGTCAATGCGTTCTACAATGTCGGCTGGATATTCGTGGGCGATGACATTACGAACTTCTCTTAGCACATCCCATTGCTCGCTATTGTCGACAATTCTTAACTTCTCTAACAAATGGAGAATATCGATCATAGGCACAGCACCATCGGGGATCTCTCGTAAAGCTAACAACACCT
>CAYQWD010000136.1:0-246 GCA_964420955.1 uncultured Paludibacter sp.
AAGAAGTTTTGGATGCAGTATCTGATTAGATGTTTGCATTCAAAGCCTTATGATTGAGATAATTGAGTTTAAACTGATCGGGAAAAACAATTGTACGTTCTTCTTCCATAGCCTGATGTCCCAGCAAGCTAAGTTGAGTGGCATAATAGCCTTCTTCTGCAATAAGAGGTGGCTGTTTATGTGTAATTACCGCTTCGGCAAAAGCTTTTAAAAGCAGAGAAGTTCCATCGCCATCGGGCTTGCGTT